>CAZLOL010000033.1:0-18012 GCA_964561045.1 uncultured Ignavibacteriaceae bacterium
TGTATGATTTAAAATCATTCAGCGGGATTTTTTCTTTTATTAAGGATTCGAACTTCAGGATTAATTCTTCCAAAAGCTCCATAATCAAAAAATTTACTGATCTTATCATTGATTTTAAAATCGATAAAGCGTATTTTAACAGTTCAACAAAATTTATATATGAAAGCCGGAATTAAAAAAACAAACAGAATCACGAAATTTGCAACAAGACCTGAAAATCAGAATAAATGGCATCTTGTAGATGCAGAAGGAAAAGTTCTGGGACGTCTTGCAAGTGAAGTAGCCAAAAGAATCAGAGGCAAATATAATCCTCAATATACTCCCAACGCAGATTTAGGTGATTGGATAGTTGTAATAAATGCTGAAAAGATAAAATTAACGGGAAAAAGAGCAGATCAGAAAGAATATCTTACCCATTCTCTTTATCCGGGCGGTCAGAAAAGAAGAACTTTCAAAGAACTGATCGAAAAACATCCTGACAGAGTTATCACTTTAGCTGTTAAAAGAATGCTTCCGAAAACCAAATTAGGGAATAAGCTCATTAACAAGCTTAAAGTCTATAAAGGAATGGAACATCCGCATTCAGCTCAGAATCCCGTAATTCTTGAAGTTTAATCAATAAAATATTTTAATATAAATGACTACAAATTCGACATTAAAAGTTGGAAGAAGAAAAACAGCAACCGCCAGAGTTCTTATGAAATCCGGAAACGGCGCTATTATTATCAACAAAAAAGAAGCTAAGGATTACTTCAGAACAGAAAATCTTTATGAAGAAGTTCTTCATCCGCTGAAAGCAACTAATACTCTGGGAAATTATGACCTGAATATTATTGTAAGCGGTGGTGGATTTACAGGTCAGGCAGGAGCAATAAAGCTTGGTATTGCAAGGGCACTTGTTGAAAATAATGCTGAACTTAAGAGTACATTGAGAAAAGAAGGACTTATGACAAGGGATCCGAGAGCAGTTGAAAGAAAGAAATGCGGACAGCCGAAAGCAAGAAAGAAATTCCAGTTTTCAAAGAGATAAAATTTTTTTAATAACAAAATACAAAAATACATATTCCTTGATTTCATTTTACCTGTGTTCCGGTAGTTTAACCGGAATGTAAAGTGAAAGATGAGAGGGGTAGAAGAAAAACAAAAGTCAACTCTTAATTGATGATATACCATCATTAATTCTCCTTCACGGAGAACATTTCTATTCATTCGTAATGAATATCTCAAGAGCAGGTCTGACTTTCTAAAAAAAATAGGAGGAAAATATCTTGGCAAAAGTACAAATCGAAGATCTATTATTAGCCGGTTCACATTTCGGGCACCTTACAAGAAGGTGGGATCCGAAAATGAAGAAGTATATCTTCATGGAAAGAAACGGCATCCATATTATAGATCTCAAAAAAACATTAGACTTGCTTGTAGAAGCATGCAATTCCATTTCTAAAATTTCAGCAGAAGGAAAGAAAATTCTTTTTGTCGGAACAAAGAAACAGGCAAAGCAGATAGTCAAAGATGAAGCTGAAAAATGCGGGGCTTTCTACGTGTCTGAAAGATGGCTTGGCGGAATGCTCACTAATTTCAATACTGTAAGAAAGAGCATTAAGAAGCTTACAAACATTCAGAAAATGGAAACTGACGGAACAATTGATCAGTTTGTAAAAAAGGAAAGATTAATATTATCAAGAGACCGCGAGAAGCTTGAAAAGGTTCTTAACGGAATCGTTAATATGACAAGACTTCCCGGAGCAATATTCGTAGTCGATATAAAGAAAGAGCACATAGCTATCAGCGAAGCAAAGAAACTGAACATTCCTGTTTATGCTATAGTTGATACTAACTGTGATCCTGATCTTGTAGATTATCCTATTCCTGCAAATGACGATGCAGTTAAATCAATTGAAATAATACTTAAAGCTATTTCAGATGCTGCTATCGACGGAAGCAATGTTGCAAAAATAATTAAGGAAGACGAATCTGAAGAAATGAAGGAAAAATTAGAAAAAGCTTAATTTAATAAATACAAAATTTTTATGGAAATCACATTAGACTTAATAAAAGAATTAAGAAATAAGACAGGTGCAGGAATAAACGATTGTAAAAAAGCCCTGACAGAAGCTGACGGAAATATGGAGAAAGCCATAGAGCTTTTGAGAAAAAAAGGCGCAGCCATGGCCATGAAAAGAGCAGATAAGGTCGCAAATGAAGGCGCTGTAAAATCTAAAATATCCGTTGATAAAAAAACCGGTGCTATAATAGAGGTAAACTGTGAAACTGATTTCGTTTCTAAAGGAGATGAGTTTCAGAAGTTCGCGGAAAATATTGCTAATTCCGCTCTGATCACTGAATCAGATGACACTGAAAAGATATTGTCATCCAAAATAGACGGTAAGCTCACCGTTAAAGAAACAATTGATGAAATAATGGGAAAAGTCGGTGAACGAACAGAATTGAAAAGAGCTAAGCTTATAAAATCATCAGACGGATTTGTAGCAGATTATATTCACTTCGGAAGCAAGCTCGGTGCCCTTGTAGGATTTAAAGGCACTCTTTCAGATGAAGCTGAAAAGCTGGGAAAAAGTATTGCCATGCAGGTAGTTGCAATGAATCCAATGTCAATCAGCAGGGAAGAGATCTCCAAAGAAGTGATCGAAAAGGAAAAGGAAATTTATCTTACTGTTGCAAAGAATGAGAATAAACCCGATAAGATTGCCGAAACAATTGTAAACAACAAAGTAGAAAGATTCTATCAGGACAATTGTCTTCTTGAACAGGAATATATAAATGAAGCGGGAAAATCCATTAAGGATCTGATTGCAGAATTCAATAAGAAGAACAATAATAATCTGGAAATCAAAGACATGGTAAGGTTTCAGCTGGGTGCTTCTTAATTTTTAAAAATCTTTTTAAAACCTATTTTGGCAAAAAATTACAAAAGAATTTTATTAAAGCTGAGCGGAGAAGCCCTTATGGGAAATCAAAGCTTTGGTCTGGATTCTGATGTTCTTGAAAAAATTGCGGACGAAGTTTATTCAGTTACAAAGCTGGGTATAGAGACAGGAATTGTCATAGGCGGCGGGAATATTTACAGAGGTTTATCAGCACATAAGCAGGGTATCGACAGAGTTACAGGGGACCAGATGGGAATGCTTGCAACTGTAATAAATTCACTTGCAATGCAGAATGCACTTGAGAAGAAAGGCATTTATACCAGAGTTCAGTCTGCTATAAAAATGGATGAAATTGCTGAACCGCTGATTTTAAGAAGAGCAGTAAGACACCTGGAAAAGAAGAGAGTTGTTATTTTTTCTTCCGGTACAGGCAGTCCTTATTTTACAACTGATACGGCTGCTGCACTCAGGGCTATTGAGATAAAAGCCGATGTTATTATCAAAGGAACAAGAGTGGACGGAGTTTATAACAGTGATCCTGAAAAAAATAAAAAGGCAAAGATGTTTAAGAAACTTTCTTATCTGGAAGTACTGGAAAAGGATCTTCGTGTCATGGATCTTACGGCAATAACTTTATGCCAGGAAAACAATCTTCCGATAAAAGTTTTCAATATGAATGTTAAAGGAAATTTAAGAAAGCTTGTTACAGGTGAAAATATCGGTACACTTATTTCTTAAATAATTACAAATATTAACCTTAAGCGATATGGTAAAAGAAATATTAAAGGGTTCAGCTGAAAAAATGAATAAAGCAGTTGAACATTTAAGACATGAGCTTTTAAAGATAAGAACCGGAAAAGCAACTACCAATCTTCTTGATGGAATTAAAGTAGATTATTACGGAACACCTACACCATTGATTCAACTCGGAAATATAAGCACTCCCGATTATCACACAATTACTATTCAGGCATGGGATAAATCTGCAGTACCGCTGATAGAGAAATCAATTCAGGCTGCAAATCTCGGTCTCAATCCTTCTAATGACGGTACACTAATCAGAATTCCAATCCCTGCTTTGAATGAGGAAAGAAGGAAAGAAATAGTAAAACTCGTGAAAAAGTTTGCTGAAGAAAGTAAAGTTGCAGTAAGAAATATCAGAAGGGATTCGATAGAGCATTTAAAGAAAACAGAGAAAGATGAACACATTTCCGAAGATGAAAGAAAACATGCCGAGACAGAAGTACAAAAGCTCACTGACAGGCATATAAAAGATATAGATGATCTGATTGCGGTAAAAGAGAAAGAGATAATGGAAGTTTAATACCTTCGCCATGCGGACATTATGGTTTGTGATTTATAATATCATCGGTGTTCCTTTCCTGTGGTTTTTTTTCAGACTTTATTCGCTTTTCAATTCAAAGGTCAAAGAAGGTTTTACAATGAGAAGAGATCTGTTCAGTAATCTGGACAGATCTCTTTCTGTTTCAGAAAAAAACAAGAGAGTGCTTATACATTCTTCATCTTTGGGTGAATTTCAGCAGGCACTTCCAATCGTGGAGGAATTCAGAAGAAAAAATTATGATGTAATCCTTTCATTCTTTTCCCCGTCGGGGTTTAATAATTCAAAAATTAATTTTGATAATGTATTTAAAACCTATATTCCCTTTGATTCAGCTTCAAATCAAAAAAAATTCCTTAAGATAATTAAGCCGGAGATCATAATTTTTATGCGCTATGATCTGTGGTATAATCTGCTTTATGAATCAAAAAAAAGAAATATCAAAACGGTACTTGCAAATGCGCGCTATGATGAAAAAGATCATACGTGGAATATTCCTGTTGTGAGTTCATTTAAAAAAACACTTTACGGAATGATTGACGACCTGTTTGTGATTGATGATTTCGATGAGGGCAATTATAAAAGAAAGCTTTCGGACGAAAATGTTAAAGTAGTCAAGATAGGAGACTCAAAATTTGAAAGGGTATATCAGTCTGCAAAGAGATTTTCCGCCGAAGAGGAGATCCTTCCTTCTGAAACAGTTAAAGGCAAAAAAATATTCGTTATGGGAAGTTCCTGGAAAGATGATGAAGACGTGATCCTTCCGGCTTTAGACAAGTCACTGGTTTTTGATAAAGATCTTCTTACAATTCTTGTTCCTCATGAACCAAAAGAATCCAAGATAGATGCAATCGAAAGGATCATTGAAAACAAATATCAGAACATAAAAGCAATTCGTTTTTCAAAAATAGATAATTATAAAGATGAGAATTTTATCATTATTGATAGGATCGGTTTGTTGTCAAAATTGTATTCAATTGCATATTTGAGCTATGTCGGAGGAGGATTTAAAACGGGACTTCATAATATTCTGGAACCTGCTATTTTTAACATGCCGATATTATTTTCTAACAATGTTAAGAACTCCGATGAAGATGAAATACTTATCAGTGCCGGCTGCGGGTTTGTAGTTACTGATACTAAACAGTTCTACAGGCTATTCAGGGAGTTTCTGAATAACAGGAATTACAGGGATAAGACCGGTGAGAAATGCAGGGTTGTTTTTGAAGACAAGATCGGTGTTGCGAAGAAAATAGTAAATCAAGTTTGCGGTTGAACCTTGATAATATTTTTTTAATTAATACTTTGTATTGAATATTGTTGCCTTCAGGTAATACTATCACCCGGGAAGCTGAAATCCTGAAAGCTGAAGTTTTATAAAAAATAAATTTAACAGAAGATATCAATTATGTTTCAAAGAAAAATTTTCATAGAAGAATCTTTAAATGAAAGCGCTGCAACAAAAAAGCTGATGCTGGAAAAATGTTATGCCGATATAAATAATGCGGCTGATGAATTAGTAAAAGTCGTAAAGAGCGGAAAGAAGATAATGTTCATAGGCAACGGCGGAAGCGCTGCAGATTCCCAGCATCTCGCAACGGAATTCATGATCCGGCTTTCACATGACCTTAACCGTCCGGCTATAGGTGCGATCGCACTTACAACTGATACATCCAACTTAACCGCAGGCGGCAATGATATTGGATTTGAAAATGTTTTTGCCCGTAATATTGAAGGTCTCGGAAATGAAGGTGATGCGCTGATCTGTATCTCTACAAGTGGTAATTCTCCTAATATCCTTAAAGCGGTTGCAAAAGCCAAAGAGAAAAAAATAATAACTATTGGCTTTCTCGGAAAAGACGGAGGTAAATTAATTAAAGAATGTGATCATTATATATTGATTCCGTCCGATAACACGCAGAGAATTCAGGAAGGTCACATTACTGCAGGTCATATTTTGTGTGAAATAGTGGAGAGGGAAGTATATTCCTAGAGCCGGCATTTTATGTTTGATTTTTTAAAAAAGTTACATCAATGCCTGAAATCAGAATTTGCAGAAAATTTATAGTTATGAAACTGATTACTTAATTTAATTGTAAAAATATCAGTCCCTGAAGATTTCTTTTAATATTCAAAAATCTTAAGATAAACTGATCTTGTAGAAATAAAAATATACTATAACCTTAATTTTTTTTTGAATTACTTTCGTCACTTGCTGAATTTCTAGGATAAATAGATTTCTCCCCGCTGTAATCTTGTGCACTGAAATATATTTTCAGGTCATCTGTGTTAGATACAGGGTCAAATGAAACAGAATACCTGCCCGAATTATTTTCATCACCATTTGGCTCGACCAGTCTCATCTCTTTTTCTTCGTAAGAAATTCCGTTATCAAAGCTGTAATGAATTTTTACTGAGTTTGGGTCAATGACATCCTTTGACGCAACATAAGTAGAAACCGTAATTTCATTATCTGTTTTCTCTATCTGAAAATTATTGCTCCATGCCATGCCATGATAAAGAAGAGCATCATAAGCATTAACTATTCCCCAGCCGAGAATGTTATTTGGATTTCCCGAAAGGCTTGCCGTATTTCTTACAGCATCTCTTACCTGCATCGGAGTGAGCTCCGGATGAGCTGATAATATCAAAGCACATATACCGGCAGTGATCGGTGTGGAAAAAGATGTTCCGTTCGAATATTCGTATGTCGAATCATCACCGGAGATCTCTTTTACTACGGCAGTATAAACATATACACCAGGTGCTACAACATCCGGCTTTATTCTTCCGTCACTTGTCGGACCATTTGAAGTAAAGCTTGCCGGATCACCCGAGAAAGTAATTGCTCCGACAGAAATAATGGAATCTGCATCTGCTGCAGAACCGAGTGAAGGAATCGTTGTCTGATTATAGTTACCCATTGCCTGGCAAACAACTATTCCGAGATGAGCAGAGCGGGTTGCTGCCAATGATGTAATAGCGGTCTTTCCGTTATAATCATTGTAACTGTATGAATTTTTTTCGTATGGTCCGTCATATTCTTTATAAATAAGCGAACTTGTAATTATGTCAGCTCCTTTTGCTTCAGCCCATTCGGCTGCTTCAAGCCAGAAGTCCTCTTCCATTGGAGTTTCTGAAGGAACATATTCAGTTTTTGCAAGCAGTATTTCTGAATCAAAAGCGGGACTTATTAATTTACCTTCTTTGTATCCTGACATTGTGGAAAGAGTTGCAGTACCGTGTGCTCCCTGGTTCTTTTCATCTTTGTATCTTTGATTTTTCTCATAAAGAGTATTTCCATCTTCATTAATAAAATCATATTCTCCCAGCACGATCAGATTTTTTAAAGCTTCGTGATTTTTCCAGTCAAATCCGTCATCAAAGCTTGCTATAAGAACACCTTTGCCTGTTATTTTAAGATTATGAACCTTTGGCACATTTACAGTTTCCATTTGTTTTAATGATTTGCCGTATCTCTGAAGGTTCTTCTGATTCTCAGATGATTCGATCACAGCATTATGATCAAATTCCGTTTCCTGTTTATATAATTTGTTCACTGCTTTTATCTGCAAAACATAATCAAGGGAGTTGACTTTCTTAAGCTGAGATTCTGTCAGATATGCGCTTACTCCGTTGAGCCATCTGGAACTTGCAACCGTTTCAATTTCCAGTGCATTAATACCACTGGTATATTCTTCAGATAAAGGCAGATCCCCGAAGTCTATTAAATCATCTTCACTAAGAACTTTTAATCTTCTATTTATTGCCCTTTCAGTCAGAAGCTCTTTGCCTTTTTCATAAGCAGGACTTCCCGGCTTGATCTCCGTTCCGGAAACAAATTCACCTTTGTCTTTGAATATGATCCAGTATTTTGTGTCAGCTTTTTCCTGTGAGAAAACATTAAAGCTTATCGGTAAGAGTAAGAATATTAAAACAATTTTACTTATCATTTTTTAAATAGACTTTAAATGGTTATTGAGTATACCTTAACGCAGTGAACAAATTTAAAATTCAGATTATCAACCGGAATTTTTTTCAAAAAAAAGAAAACTTAGTGGATATGATATTAAATATGACCGGGAAATTTTTTCGGCTATATCAACTCCTAATTGTTTGTTCAGTGAAATTTTTTTTTGTATCGGAATACAATTATCAAAAAAGGGAATAAAATAATATCTTATTCCCTTTATAATTAAATCTTATCAGACCTATCCTGTGTAATTTTCAAGATAATGGGCAATTCTCATTATGAACTTGCCTCCAAGCGCTCCGTCCACAAGTCTGTGATCGAATGACAATGTCATTATCAAAGTCTTTCTCGGCACAACAAAATCACCTTCTTCGGTTTCTATCACAACAGGTCTCTTTTTAATTGCTCCGAGTCCGAGTATCGCTACCTGCGGCTGATTGATAATGGGAATTCCGACATCATTTCCGAAAACACCGAAATTAGTAAGTGAAAATGTTCCTCCCTGTATTTCATTAAGTGTAAGCTTCTTGATACGGGCTCTCTTTGCAAGATCGTTAAGACTGCGAGCGATGCCAATCAGATTCATTCCGTCAGCATTATGTATCACGGGAACTATAAGTCCGCCGTTATCCATTGCAACAGCAATTCCAAGATTTATCGTATTTCTTGTGATTGCCTTATAAGGTACTGTTGAGTCATCTATAATCGAATTTACCAGCGGAAAATCTTTCAGAGCCTTAATAACTGCTTCACAAATGTACGGCATGTATGTAAGTTTGAATCCTTCCTTTTTTTCAAATTCATCTTTCATTTTAAGTCTTATCTTATCCACATTTGTCAGGTCACATTCTGCAATCGCCTGTACATGAGGAGAGATCCTTACTGATGTGATCATATGTTCTGCCATCTTCTGACGGACATTATCAAACTCCATTACGGAAAGACCTTCCTCGTTGTAGTCTATGCTCTGTTTCGGAATCTCGATCTTCCTTTCCTGAATGACCGGTTTGGATTCTGTCTTGAGAGGTTTCACTTCCTGAATCCTTAAAACTTCTGCCGGACCTGATTTCCTGTTTTGTAAATAATTTAAAATATCTTTTTTTGAAACTCTTCCTCCAACACCGGTTCCCGGAATATTTTCCAGTTCAGAAAATCCAATTCCTTCTTTCTGGGCAATATTCAATACCAGAGGTGAATAGAATTTTCCTTCACCGTTTCCAGATGAAAATACCGGTTCTGACTTAATGTCATCTTTGACTTCAGTTAAAACTTCGGCAACAGGTTTAGGAGATTTCTCCTTTATAGGTTCAGAAGCTGATTCTTTGGGAGCTTCTCCAGCTGTGGTTACTGCACCGTTGGTTTCCAAACGGGCTATTACTTTTCCTACTTCGACAACATCACCTTCATTGTAAAGTAATTCTGAAACTGTTCCGGCTTCAGGAGAAGGAACTTCCGTATCAACTTTGTCAGTGGAAATTTCAAGAATTGTTTCATCAACATTTATTTTGTCACCGGGTTTTTTATGCCACTTCAGAATAGTGCCTTCCATAATAGATTCACCCATCTTAGGCATTACAATATCTACACTCATTATTTTTATTAATTTGATTTAAAATTATCTGAATTTTTAGTTTTATGCTTTATTTATTTATGTTAAAATTAAGTATATGAATATTTGCTTTCAATTCAATCTCCTTTGTCAACATCAAAAAGCGAACTGATGGATTTATTCTTATTTGTTCTCCATATTGACTCAGCGAACAGTTCAGATACTGAAACAACTTCAATTTTCGGAGAAGCATGCGTCATTGGCAGAGTATCAGCTACGAATAATTTCTTCAGGGAAGAATGATTGATTCTTTCAAGTGATTCGCCGGAAAATACTGCATGTGTGCACGCTCCGTAAATATCCTTTGCACCGTTCTCTTTAAGAGCGTTTACCGCATTGACGAATGTTCCGCCTGTATCTATAAGATCATCAATTATTAAAATGTTCTTGTCTTCGACTTCCCCTATAATATTCATTACTTCGGCAACATTAGGCTTAGGTCTTCTCTTATCTATAAGAATAAGATCCGCGTGAAGTCTTTTAGCATAAGCCCTTGCCATTTTAATCCCTCCTACATCAGGAGATGCCACTGCAAGGTTTGGTATTTTCATATGCCTGAACTTTTTCATGAATACAGCCGAGCCGTAAAGGTGATCGACAGGAATATCAAAGAAACCCTGAAGCTGAGATGCGTGAAGATCCATAGTTATGACTCTGTCTGCGCCTGCTTCAGTAATCAGATTGGCAACAAGCTTTGCAGTAATGGAAACTCTCGGCTGATCTTTTCTGTCCTGACGTGCGTATCCGAAATACGGAATTACTGCGGTTATTCTCCGAGCCGATGCTCTTCTTGCCGCATCTATCATTATCAGTAATTCCATTAAATTGTCTGACGGAGGTATAGTAGACTGAATAATGAAAACATCGCTACCCCTGACATTTTCATTATACTTTACCCAGATCTCACCGTCTGAAAAAGTCTGAATGGAACACTTTCCGAGCTTTCTTTTTAAGTCAAGTGCAATTTTTTTTCCAAGGTAACTTGAAAATCTGCCTGCAAAGATTTTAAGGTCTGACATTTAGATTAATTTATGAAGCATTAAGAGGTGTGTTAAATTAGGGAAATATGATTTATAAATCAATTTACTATAACTGTTTTAACTTATTTTCCTGGATTTAAAACCCAATGCAATTAAATTGTTCTCTAATATAAAAAATTTAGCCCTTCCCAGAAATATATGAATTCCTGACAATTCTCCTGTTCCACCTGTTAAAAAAGGAAATGCACTTTTTATTAAAGACAAAGAATATTACATATCCATCTCAAAAAGATAACTGAGATTTTTGTAATCTATACAAATTAGAGGGTCTTTAATAGAAATATAATAATCATAAAATCAGAGAATTACTTTGCAATGTATTGATGTAAAACAATTTAACTACTGACGATTGGTTTTAAAGATCTGCTTAAAAAAAAAACCCCGCATAAAAAAATTGCGGGGTTTAATTAAAGGAAGAACAAATATGAAAGAACAATAGCCGGCTGGCGCCGACCGTTTACAATGTACTATAATTTTATATAAATTGGTATTTATAAATAAAGTATACAATTATATTGTAAAAAATATTTCCAAAATATCAGTATTTTCACGGATTTTAATAAAATCTAAATCAGTAATAATTAATAATTTAAGAAAACTATTACAAACTTAAATACCCGGAACCCGAGTTTTTATTATTATCTCCTGCTCGTCTTCCACAAATGTCGCCTGCTTGCTTGACAGGTAAGAGTAAATAGCCGGCACAATGTACAAAGTTAGAAAACCTGAAAATATCAAACCTCCAACTACTGCAATTCCGAGAGATATCCTGCTGCCTGCGCCGAAGCCAAGTGCAATCGGAAGTATGCCGAGTATCGTTGCCATAGAGGTCATGAGTATCGGACGGAATCTTTGTATTGCAGATTCTATCACGGCATTGTAGCTGTTTAATCCGCTTTCTTTCTTCTGATTTGCAAATTCCACAATCAGGATCGCATTCTTTGTTACAAGCCCCACAAGCATTATCATTCCAATCTGGCTGAAAATATTTATTGTCATGTTGAAATACCATAGCGTCAGCAATGCTCCTGAAATTGCCAGCGGAACCGTAATTATTATTATGATCGGATCTACAAAACTTTCGAACTGCGCGGCAAGAACGAGAAATATCAGAATTATCGCAAATATAAAAACATAAAACAGACTTGATGAACTTTCTTCAAAGTCTCTTGATTGTCCCGTAAATGCCGTTGAAAAACTTTCATCGAGCACCCTGTCGGCAATTTCCCGTAAGGCTGCATTACCGTCACCTAAAGTATATCCGGGCTTCATACCTCCTGAAATTGTGGCGGAGACGTTCCTGTTGTATCTGAACCTTGATGTCGGAACTGCCTGTTCATCAAGTTTAACAAGACTTTCAAGCTGTATCAGTTCTCCGGATGAATTTTTTACAAAAAGGGATTTCAGATCTGACGGCTTATCGCGGAACTCACGGTTCAGCTGTCCTATGACCTGATACTGCTTTCCGTCTTTCAGAAAGTATCCCATCCTCTGTCCTCCGAATGCAATCTGTAAAGTTCTTCCTATATCTTCAATCGAAACATTGAGTTCAGAAGCTTTCTCTCTGTCAATGGTTAAGGATATTTCAGGCTTATTTACTTTAAGGTTTACATCCACAAACTGAAGTCTGGGATCTTTATTTGCTTCATCCAGGAATTTTGGCAGAACTTCCACAAGCTTTTCATAATTCTGTGCAAGTATTACAAACTGCAGAGGCTGACCTCCGAATCTGCTTCCTATGGTAGGCGGCTGTGATATTGATGCCCTTACTCCCGTAAACTGTGTTATCTCTCTTGAAAGTTTTCTAAACACATCTTCCTGCGGCTTTGATCTCTGCTCCGGTTCTGAAAGATATATGTTTACAACTCCGCTGTTAACTGCGCCACCTCCTCCTCCGCCTGCAACTATTTCTATTGGAAAATAAACTTCCGGAATAGAATCTATAACATATTGTCCGATCTCTCTTATATATTTTTGTGTAAATTCAAATGAAGATCCTTCCGGTGCAGTAACTGATATTCTGAGATTGGATCTGTCTTCCAACGGAGCAAGTTCAGATTTCAGTGTTGTACCCAGCCAGTATATCATTCCGAATATAAGTATCATTATTACTATACTTATCCATCTCACACTCATAAAAAAATTAAGGGATTTTCTGTATGAACTGATAAGCCAGAGAAAAAACGGTTCGGTGATCTTATAAAACCAGCTGGGCTCATGGTGCTTCAGCAACCTTGAGCTGAGCATCGGGCTCAGAGTCAGTGCAACAAATGCAGAAATCAGAACAGAACCGGCGATCACAACTGCAAATTCCCTGAATAATCTTCCGGTAAGTCCTTCCAGAAACATTATCGGCAAAAATACTGCTGCAAGTGTGATTGTTGTTGATACTACCGCAAAGAAAATTTCCCTGGATCCTTTATATGCTGCCTGCATGGGTGACATCCCCTGCTCTATCTTTGAATATATGTTTTCAAGAACGACAATTGCATCGTCGCATACCAATCCTATTGAAAGAATTATTCCAAAAAGAGTCAGAACATTTATGGAAAATCCTGCAAGACTCATCAGGAAAAATGTTGCTATGATCGAAACAGGTATTGCTATGACAGGAATAAATGTCGAACGCCAGTCCCTTAAAAATAAAAATATGATCAGGACAACCAGACCGAATGCAATGAAGATCGTTTCCTCCACTTCAAAAACCGTATTTCGTACAAATGTTGAAAAATCAAAAACAACTTCAGCTTTCATTCCCTGAGGGAGCTCCTTCTTTATCTCTTCAAATCTTTTGTTGAATTCATCGGAGATCTGCAGTACATTTGCTCCCGGTTGCGGAATCACTGCTATGTTTACTCCGAGTATTCCTTTTCCTTTTACTTCGTTTCTCTCGTTCTCAGGTCCATATTCCGCATATCCGATATCACTTAATCTTACTATGCTTCCGTCCTGCTGTTTTATGATTAAATTGTTGAATTCCGGTGGGCTGGAAAGTCTTCCGAATGTTTTTATGGTTAACTCGGTTTTGTCTCCTTCGATTCTTCCTGAAGGAAGTTCAAGATTCTCTTTTTCAAGAACCCTCTGAACATCGGAAAATGTAAGATTATAAGAGTTGAGTTTATCCGGATCAAATCTGAGTCTCATTGCATATTTTCTTTCACCGAATAATCTCGTTGCGCTTACTCCCTGTATTGTCTGAATTTTTTCGGCAATCACATTTGAAGCAAATGAATTCACATCGAGAATGCTCATGTTTTCACTGCTGACAAAAACAACGAGGATCGGAACCGCATCTGCGTCTGATTTTTCAACAACAGGATTTTCTATGTCCGGAGGCAGCTGACGAATCACACGGGCAACCCTGTCCCTTACATCATTGGCTGCCGCGTCAATATCCTTATTTATGTCAAACTCAACAGTGATCTGACTTTGCTGCTCACGGCTTGTACTTGACATTATTCTTATCCCGTCAATTCCGTTGATGGACTGCTCAAGAGGTTCTGTGATCTGTGCTTCAATTACGTCTGAATTAGCTCCGGGATAAGAAGTGGAAACTGTTATGACAGGAGGGTCTATATTCGGATATTCTCTGACTTCAAGACTGAAAAATCCTACTACACCGAAGAGTATAAGTATTATCGACAGAACAATTGACAGAACCGGCCTTTTTATACAAACTGAGGATAAACTCATTTTTAAAATTATAAATTACTTTTTATTCTTTCATTTTTAATTACTCTGCGCTGTTCATTCACATCCTAACCTGAAATGATTTATCGTAACAAAACTAAATTCAGTTAACATTTACAAGCTTCACTTTTGAATTCGGTTTCAGCCGCAATATATTAGTAGAGATAACGGTATCGCCTATATTCAGATTGGAAGTTACCTGTATTTCTTTTTCTGTGCGTATTCCGGTTTCAACGTCCTTAGAAACGGCTTTTCCGTCCTGATAAATAAATACACTCTGACCTTTAAGCTTTGGAACAACTGATTCAGTCGGTATCATTACTGCATCATTTATATTCTCGAGTTTCAGTTTCACTTTTACAAATGATCCCGGAAGCAGCTTGCTCCCTTTGTTATTTGCAGATGCTCTGAGTATGATGCTTCTTGTATTTTCATTCAGCT
Source organism: uncultured Ignavibacteriaceae bacterium (assembly GCA_964561045.1). Lineage (GTDB taxonomy): Bacteria > Bacteroidota > Ignavibacteria > Tepidaquicellales > Tepidaquicellaceae > JAGPCH01. The sequence continues at coordinate 14,984 of CAZLOL010000033.1, forward strand.
TAGGTTCATAAGAAATGACCTTACCGGTAAAATCTTCATCATAACCATCTACCCTGAATGTTATGTCCTGACCTGGTCTGAACAAAGCTATATATTTTTCCGGAATGGAAAAATCAACTTTTACTTTGCTTATATCCTGAATAGTAGTCAGTATGTTGGTATTATTTACAAGGCTTCCGATGCTTACATTTCTGAATCCAGCAATGCCGGAAAATGGTGCGCGTATCTCTGTCTTTGATAATTCCACTTCCAGTACTTCAATGTCAGCTCTTATTTTCTCAATATTCGTTTCCCTTACTTCATATTCATCAGGAGTAAGTAGTCCCTTGTCAAGCAGCTGCTTTTCCCTGTCCTGCTGTTTAATGTTCAGTTCTTCATCAAGGTCAAGCTTTCTTAATCTTGCCAGAATATCCGAATCATCAAGCTTGAACATGACCTTTCCGCGGGGAACAAATGCGCCTTCCTTAAAATAAATTCCGGTGATCTTTCTGGTGAGCTCGCTCTTTATATCTACTTCTTCATTTGCAATTATAGTTCCGACTGTAGATACTTCATTTTCAAGATCTATTTTCTTTATAATAAAAACGTCAACAGGTATTTCCTGCTGAGAAGTATTCTGACCCGGCGGCGTCTGTGTCTTATTTTTTTCCGATAATAATTTAGGTACTATTAACAAAGCTCCGATTACGATCACTATCAGAACTACTGAAATGTTCCTTGCTGGTTTGTTCAAATTGCTTTATGATTTACTTGTCTGAATATACCTGATATATTAATTTGATTAAATGATTAATAATTCCTTCAAAATATTGAAAAAATGATGCTGATGGATAATCATATATCCTGTACTCTAAATTAAATTAACATAAACTTAAATTTCTAAGAATTAGTATGCATCCCGTAATTTTATATTTAATTTAAGATTATGGGACTTAATTGTATGTATAAAATTTTATTTTAACTTCTTCTTCTCTGAATCTTTTAAAGCTGATAATAGCACGGGAAAATTAATTTTTTTTTCTGATTCGGTTTAATTCGTGAATTTAGCGGAGTCATTTATCTTAATTATTAAAGCAGCCAGCCAATTTATACAATTAACTTAATGACAAACATTCTTTAGTATTAGTTTAATCAAATATTTACTAATGTTAAATCCGGCTTATGTCAGAACCGCTTCAGTGTTCATGTCCGCCCAGATCTTCTTTCTTCAATTCTGATCTGAGGTAATAGGTACCTTTGGATACAATTTCATCTCCGTGACTGAGCCCGTCTGAAAAAAAGATTTCAATATTTTTGTCATCGGATATTCCCGTATTGATCTGATATTTTCTGAATACTATCCCTTCCTCTTCATTATGTGCTTCCTCACCTTGACTCTCTTCATGATGACCGTCATGATTATCCAACTTCCTCTTTTCACCTGTTTTCAAAAATATGTATCTGCCTTCACCTTCTGACTCAACTGAAGAAACAGGTACTGCCGGTACACTGCTTTCATTAAAATAAATTTTTGCCTTAACAAACATAAAAGGATATAACTTCTGTGATTTGTTATCTACGGCAACTCTGACTTTTACCGTCCTGTTCTTGTCATCAAAAATATTGCTTATAAATGTGATCTTTCCCTTATGATAATCATCTGTGTTTGAACCGGTTTCTATGTCAACTTTCTGACCAACCTGAATGTAAGACAGATCCTTTTCAAATACGCTCAGATCAACATTCACTGATGAAGTATTGACAATATGAAACATGTCCGTGGACGGCTCTACATACTGACCGACGGTTATCATTCTCGAAACAATATTTCCGGAAATAGGCGCAGTTACAGCGAAATTTTTCTGCAGGTCTGCAACTGTATCAGTATATATATTATCTAATCTGTTCTTTGAGATTTTATATCCTGATAATTTTTCTTCCAGGGATTTGTAATTTGCCAGCGCTCTTTTGTAATTCGTTTCAATCTCCGCCAGATTTTTCTTTGAGCCGATGTTGTCACTGCTTAATTTATTCTGCCTGTCATACTCCTGCTTCGCAAACTCATATTCGCTTTTTGCGTTTATATATTCCACCTGAACATTTATCAGATCAGGATTCTCTATGACTGCAAGCGTCTGCCCCGCTCTGACAAATGTACCTTCCTTTACATAGATCTTCTTTACTCTTCCGGGTATTAAGCTACCGGCTTTAGACTCGTTATCCTGATTCATCATTATCTCCCCGTTTACTTTTATATAGCCGTTTATGTTCTGCTTCCCGATCTTTGTGAATTCAATTCCCATCAGGTTTATCTGCTCTTCTGTCAGCACAACTTCATTATCCTGCCCGTGATCTTTATGCTCAGCTTCCGTATGATGCTCCTTGCCGTCATTTTTTAATTCATCTTTGTTGCTGCATCCGTATATCATAAATGCAAAGTATAAATTAATTAAGATCAGGAATACTATTCCTCTTTCAGAATTCTTCTTCATTTTAGATTTCCCGCCGTTAAGTTTTCTAAATTTATAATTGCCAGATTATAATTTAATATTGAATTAAGATATTGCGCCCTTGTTTCGAATGCTAAATTCAGCGCCTGAAGATATTCCATGTATCCTATGGCTCCTTCTTCATAGCTGATCTTCGACTGTCTTAAAATCTCATTCACTTCTCTCATTGATTCTTCGCTGAAAAATTTTACCTCCCTCATGCTGTTTTCATAAGCCTCGAATGTAATGCTGATCTCTTTCTCAATTGATCTTCTTAAACTAACCTCTTCTCCTGAGGCGATCTGTAATTCATAGTCCGATTCTTTGATGCTGCCGGACTGCTCACCCCAGAACCAGAGCGGTACTCCAAGCCCTATCTCCATTCCCCAGTAATTATTGTTCCCAAGCAGTTTTTGCCTGAAATATTTAAAGCTTATATCAGGAAGAAGCTCTCCTTTTGATAATGAAACTTTGCCGGAAAATTTTTCTTTCTGATATTTTATTATTTTCAGCTCCGGATTGTTTTCTGCAGCTTGTTTAAAAAGTTCAGCTTTATTCAGA
>CAZLOL010000033.1:18112-23724 GCA_964561045.1 uncultured Ignavibacteriaceae bacterium
CTCTTGATGCTTCAAGCAGTTTTGTATGAAGAAGCAGTTCTGAATAATTTATTTTAATATCTGTCTTCAGTTTGTTTAAAGTTCTGCCGTATTCTTCCTGCGCAATTCTTATCTGCGATTCGCCTACATCTGCACGAAGAAAATAGTTTGTCGGAAATTCAAACTGCTGAACAAAACCTATCTTCCGGCTGTCAGCATTGCTGAGGCTTCCCTGCACTCCTTCATATTCCACGAATAATTCCGGCTTCGGAATGTTGAATGATTTCTGCTTTACGGCATTTTCCTTTTCTATGCTCAGTTTTGATGTTCTTAATGCAGGATTATTCTCTGAAGCTGTTTTAATTGCTTCATTGAGATTCATTTTGACTTCCGTCTGTGAAAATGTAAACTGATCCGGAATAAATACGCCTGAAGCTGTGATTATAAATGCCAGCAATATTCTTTTTGATTTCATCTGTTAGAATTATTTAAAGTTTTAAAGTCTTCTGATGAATTAATTATACAGTTTTTAAAAACGGCAATATGTTAATCCAGCTGTCTGAGCTTTTCATTGGCTTCTTTATGATAAGGATCTATCTCAATTATTTTATTCAGTATCTTTTTTGCTGACTTTTCATTATCAGTCTTTACATACAGTCCGGATAATTCGATCATTATGTCAACATTTTCAGGATCTTTTTGGAGAGACCTCTCCAGAATGACTATGTTATCCGCGTCTGTCCTTTCCTCCGGTGCTTTATCATCTATTGAATGTATGTGATCCGGAATGATGCTGTGCTCCCTGATCCCGTTCATTATATAAACGGAAAAGAGCAAACTTAACACCGCCACAAATAATTTTGTTTTATTTTTCCTTATGAATTCTTTCATGTTTCCATATATTAATTAATAAAAAAATTTCAATAATGATTATTCAAAGAGAGTAACCTTTTTTATTCTTATTGCAAAAAATTCCATACAGCACGGGAAGAACTATCAGCGTAAGTAATGTTGATGAGATCAGTCCTCCAATCACGACTGTTGCCAGAGGTCTCTGTACTTCCGCTCCTGCTCCGGCTGAAACAGCCATGGGAATAAATCCCAGCGAAGCTACAAGCGCCGTCATTAATATCGGCCTCAGCCTTGATGATGTTCCCTTTATTATCCTGTCATGAATATCACTCATCCCGTCTTCTTCAAGCCTGTTGAAGTACGCTATCATTACTATTCCGTTTAGTACCGCCACTCCGAACAATGCAATGAATCCGATCCCTGCCGAGATGCTGAAAGGAAGTCCTCTTATCAGCAGGGCGAAAATTCCTCCGACCACGGCAAACGGAATTCCGGAAAATACAATCAGTCCCTGCCTGATGGAATTAAAAGTAATGAAGAGCAGAACGAATATAAGCATAAGTGCGACAGGTACTGCAATGAGCAGCCTTTCTCTCGCACTTTCAAGATTCCTGAACTGCCCTCCGAATTCCGTTACATATCCCGGCGGCAGTTTTAATTCTGCGGCGATTTTTGCTTTGAGTTCATTCACAAAACTTTCCATATCCCTTCCTCTTACATTTCCCTGTATGATTATTCTTCGCTTGCCGTTATCTCTCGTTATCTCCGCAGGTCCTTCCTTGAAATCTATATCAGCAAGCAGTGACAGAGGTATCGTATATCCGTTCTTTGATGTGACAAGAATATTTCTAATCTCATTGATGTTATTTTTATAGCTGTCATTGTATTTGATAACTATGTCAAATTTTTTATCCCCTTCAAACACTACTCCGGAATTTTTTCCTGCAAGTGCCGATTCGATCACATCGTTGACATCTTCAATGCTTATTCCGTAAATTGAAATCTTATCTCTAAGTATTTTTATCTGAAGCTGCGGCAGACCTTCAATCTGCTGAACGGATACATCCTCCGCACCCTGTATCCCCTCCATTATTCCGGCTGCTATGCTTCCGTTCTCCGCAAGCAATGTAAGATCATCACCGAAGATCTTCACTGTGATATCTCCGCGAGCACCAGACATCAGCTCATTGAAGCGAAGTTCTATAGGCTGAGTAAATGATAATCCAATCCCGGGTACTTCCGAAAGCCTGTTATGCATCTTTTCCACAAGCTCTTCTTTCGATTTTGCCGAAACCCAATCTTCCTTTGGTTTCAATATCACAATGACGTCGCTGAACTCAGGTCCCATCGGGTCTGTTGCAAGTTCGGGTGCTCCTGTCTTGGTCACGACCGTTTTCACTTCAGGAAAATTATCCATTAATATCTTTTCAAGCCTTGTACCGATATTTATAGATTCGGTTAATGATACTCCCGGAAGCCTTACGATCTGATAAGCAATGTCGCCCTCATCAAGCTTTGGAATGAATTCGCCGCCTAATCTGGTAAATGCCGCGAGACTTATTATTAAAATAAAAGCTGCCGATATTAATGTCATGGTTTTATTGCTTAATGCATAATCAAGTACGGGGGAATAGATTTTTTTCAGCCGGCCAATGAACCTGTCGGCTAAGGTTTCCCTTTCGGTTAAATTTCTTTTTAAAATGAGCGAGCACATCATCGGTACATATGTAATGGAAAGAAGTAATGCTCCCGTAAGGGCGAATCCGACTGTGAATGCCATGGGCTTGAACATCTTGCCTTCGATCCCTCCCAGCGCAAAGATTGGCAAATACACTACAAGTATTATCAGTATACCGGATACAGCTGACTTTATTATTCCGGAAGATGAAGTGAATATTGTCTCATTGAATTCTTCTTTGTTTAATGCTTTCCTGTTTAAATGTATCTTTGCAGAAATCGCAACTATCACTGCTTCAACTATTATTACCGATCCGTCAACTATAAGTCCGAAGTCAATGGCGCCGAGTGACATTAGATTTCCTGAAACTTTAAAAGCGTTCATCATAATTATTGCAAAGAGCATTGACAGCGGTATGACTGAAGCGACAATAAATCCTGCCCGGAGATTTCCGAGTAACAGCACAAGAACTATTACCACTATTATTCCTCCTTCAGTCAGATTATACTTCACAGTGGAAATTGTCTTATCGACAAGATCTTCCCGGTTATAAAATTCCTCAATTACAACTCCGTCCGGAAGAGTTGGTCTGATTTCCTCTATTTTATTGTGTACAGTTTTAGCCACCTCCCGTGAATTGGCTCCTTTGAGCATCATAACAATCCCCGTTACCACCTCGCCTTTGCCATCCTGCGTTACTCCTCCGACACGCAGTCCCTTCCCGTATTTTATTTCAGCTACCTGTCTTAGAAACACGGGATTGCCGTGCTCGCTTTTCAAAACAATGTTCTGCAGATCCTCAATTTTTTCTATAAGACCTATGCCCCTGATGGAATACTGATCAGATTGCTTTTCTATGAATCCTCCTCCGGAGTTGCCGTTATTATTTACGACAGCCTCGAAAACTTCACGCAGGCTGAGGTCAAAGCTTTTCAGTTCATCGGGATTGATAAGTATCTGATACTGCTGTTCAAATCCCCCGAAACTGTTCACGTCCGCAACGCCTTCGGTGCCGAGCAGCTGCCTTTTCACTATCCAGTCCTGTATCGTCCGCAGCTCCATGTCATCATAAGTTGTGTCCCCGGGAATTTTATTTTTCACAACATACTGATAGATCTCGCCCAGACCTGTACTCACGGGAGCCATTTCAGGCTTACCCAGGCCGTCCGGAATGTTCTCGCCCGCTTCGCTTAATTTCTGAAAAACAAGATTCCTGGCAAAATAAATGTCTACATCATCTTCAAATACAACGGTCACAACTGATATTCCGAATTTGGAAACGGAGCGAAGTTCAATTATCTCCGGCAGGCTCTTCATTGCAATTTCAACCGGATAGGTTATAAATCTTTCTATTTCAGTTGCTGATAAAGTAGGACTCGAGGTGATTATCTGTATCTGATTGTTTGTGATATCAGGCACCGCATCTATCGGGAGTTTAACTGCCGAATAAATACCGAGAATTATCAGAACCATCACAAAGAAACCTATGACGATCTTTTGCCTGATGGAGAAAGCAATTATTTTATTTAGCATAAATTTATTTTGAAAGAATCCGGAATTGTCTTTAAAAATTTTTAACCATTATGAACGAAGTTCACTGAGTTTAAAAATATTCTTTGTACAATTTCAGGATAAACAGAGCATTTACCGTAATGAAATTACGGCGGGATTTTTTTCTGAAGAAACGAAGATCAGTTTATGCTTTTGGAGGCGGTGAAGCGGAATCTGAAAAGTGATAAGTGGAATGAAGACATTCCAGCTGATTGTATCTTGTGTGTAAACTGAATTGGTTAAGATTAAAAATTTCACTGACTGACGTAACATCATTGCAGCAGAGACAAACGCATAAAGGAGAACACATGTCGTCACAGTGATCACTTTCCCGTGAATTCTGCTCGATATGAATTTTATCATCAGATAAGCATGCGCCTGTCGTACACACATCCGCACACGGGATCAGCGCAAGCAATAAGATATACACGGTAAATATTCTTGATAATAGATTTTTCACAAAGCAAATATAATTTTTCTTATGTTTGTTTGCAACTGAATTCATCAAAATTATTTTCAGCACCGCTTCTTTATAATGAAACATCAGTTAAAAATCTATTCCTTCAATTTAAGTTAACGGTTTTAAAAAAAATTATTTCATCATTTCAAATTAGCAAGTATGCTGATGGTAAGAGCTACTATGATCGCATTAAAAATAAAAGAGATCAATCCATGCATAAGACAAATTCTCCTTATCCTGCGCGAAGTGATGACCACGTCAGATACCTGGAATGTCATGCCAATCACAAATGAGAAATAAGCAAAATCTATATAGTCAGGTTCCTCTTCCTTTGGAAACTCCAGACCACCGGAATGAGTACCGCTTTTCCTGTTGCTTTCTCCATAGTATAAATGTGCATAGCGGATCGTGAAAATTGTATGAAGAAGCGACCAGGAAAGACCAACACCAAGCAGAGCCACAACTAAACTGTTAATGTCCTTATTAATGATCAGAAATACTGTCCCCATTAAACTGAAGCAAATAGTTACAACAACAATAATGAAAATGACAGCAAAGCTTTCATCCTGTTTCTTTGCCATCAGGTAAAGATGGTCATTTGTAGTTTTGAAAAATATAATCCAGTTTATGACGATCATTGAAAAGCAGAACAGATCCCAGCTGTACATTATGCTGACTATCTTATCAGATCCGGTTAAACTTAACATGATGAACAGAAAAACCGAGATCATCATACAGAATACAAGCTTCTGCACTCCGCTTGACCTGCTCAGGATGGATAAATTATCAGTTTTAGTTATCATAAGGCTTTGAAAATTTGTGTGCTTTAATTTTCTTAATATAATTCTCAGTGAAATTACTGTTAATTAATATGACGAATCTGAATATTTATTTTTAGTCAATGTTTTATTTTGAAAGGAAAAGAAGCAAGTATCATCATTTCAGGTATCCCGCCTCTGTTGGTGTTCCAAAAGTTTGCTTGTTATATTTTGAATTTAAGAAAACTCTTTGAGCAAACTTTTGGTCACCAACAGCAATACTCTTCCCGAAGAAGCGATCCAAATTATTTTTATGCCGGATTGAGTAGCACAG
>CAZLOL010000034.1:0-23422 GCA_964561045.1 uncultured Ignavibacteriaceae bacterium
GAATTCACCTGAATAAATGCTACATACTTTTCATTTGTAATGTTTCCAAGTCCCGCAAAAGCCATTAAGCTGAAATTTTTAAAGTTCATATTCGTACCGATCTGACTGCCGAGAAGTGTATATGACTGTGTCTTGTATTCTTCAAGATTCTTGTCATCTACAAACATTGATCCTATGCTCTGAACAGTAGCTTTTGCAAAGAACGTGTAATTTTTCCTGTAAACATACTGATATGCAAGTTCAGCTGAGAAATTATTGTCCGGATTACTGGGTTCTTTGTTTCCTGAATAATCTTCATCAACAATAGCTCCCGTTGCATCAATACTCCTTGATACATAGTCACCGTATCTGAAATTGGAATAAGTATATGCTGCTTTAAGATTTAATCCGGTTGTTATCTGCGAGTTAATTCCGAATTCAACACCGGTTCTCCTTACAACAGCCGCATTCCTGAAAAATACATTACCGTCAACCGTAAACGGTATAATAGCATTGTCTATCTTAGTATCAAAAATCGAAAGCTCTATGAATGTGGTCGGAAAGACATTACTCCTATTATTTATAATTTCACCTTTATATCCGATTTCATAACTAACCGTATTCTGCGGCTGCAGATCGGGATTGATCAGCTTTAAACCTCCGTCAGAAGAGAATGGAAAGTTGTCGAGCTCATTATTTGCAGGCGTATCAAAGCCCCAGCCGAATGAACCAAATACGGACATGCTTGGATTGAATTTATAATTGATAGCAAACTTCGGCGTGAATTCATCAAAGAGTCTCGATGTATCCTGAAAACCTGCAAGCAGATTTGAGGCGGCTACATTTACCCTGTCATATCTTCCTGTGATCAGGAGTGACAGATAGTCTTTGTATAAATAGTACTGCTCTGTAAAATAAAATCCAATATTGGAAATGGTTTCATCAGTTATTGCCTGAAGTTCGTCTCCTCTTATTCCGCCGATATTGTTAAATTCATTTATAGGTCCGGTCTGATAATAAAAATCACCGCCGACAGAGAATTCATTATCCTGTCCACCTATATTAGTCTGATTTATAAACCTGAAATTTGAACCTACACCGTATCTTGTAAATATCCTGTAAGTGGCTGCTGTTCTGGAAAGATCCTTAATTGTACCGTAACCGGTGACCTCCAGAAAATTATTATATTTCTTTCCGAATTTCGTATTATATGTAATGCCGAGTCTGCCTTTATTTGACATTCTTTTTGAGTCACGACTTGCATCTCTGGGGTTTGCCTGAAGATAATTTTGATTGTATTGATCCAGCGTCAGCGATCCGGGCAGCTTTATTAGTCCGTTCACATAATATCCATATATTGATATAGTAGAGACAGGATTGAGATCAGCTTCATAAATTGAATTGAATCTCGACTGATATTCCTGACTGTGATAACGATAACCGTTATAGTTCTCGTAACTGTATGTTGCCATAAATCTTTCATCATTGCTTGTTAAACCGAATTTTAAACCGTTCTTCCGCAGATCATAAGACCCGAATTCATTAGCTGATAAAACAAACGGTCTCGGGAAATATTTATCCGTGAAAAAGTTAATGACACCTCCCGGCGCATTAGTATATAATGAGGTCATGTTTCCTTTTACGACTTCGATCTTGCTGATTGCAGTAAAATCAAGCGCTTCAAGACGGGTTTGTCCGTCAGGTTCGGATTCAGGGATTCCGTCAAGTAAAATTCTTACTCCGCGGATACCTGTATTTGACCTTGTTCCGAATCCTCTTATTGAGACTCTCACATCGTGATTTCCGTATCTTGGCTGAAGCCATAGTCCGGGAATGTTGGAGAGTACATCATTCATACCCATTTTTCTTGTAGATTTCCACTGGCTCTGATCGACCCTCTGAACGGAAAAAGGAATGTCAATTAATTTCTGTTCAGTACGGGTAGCAGATATGACAACTTCATCTATTTCATATTGTGTAGAATCAGCTGCATCCTGGGAAACCGCATTTTGAAATGTAAATATGATAAAAATGAACAGTGTTAGTATTAGTTTTTTCATGATGGGTTATATTGAACTTAGTAAAATTAATTATTGTGAATTTTGGATGAAATCCAATTATTAATGAAACTTCAATGTAACTGCATATGCAAAAGTAAATCTAATATTAACAAAGCATCTTTGTTGTTCTCAGGAATTTAAAATAAGAAATGTTTACAAATGGTGAACCGGAAAATTCTGATTTATCTTTTACTAATATCATGAATGTATTTATTATTACTTTTTTTTCATTACATAGTAAACATAAGAAACAGGTATTATCAATTAGCAATGAAGAGAATATCAATTGTTTTATTTGTGAAAATTTTAACATAGCTTAAAAGTATTGATAAATTCTGATTAAAAAATTCGTTTTAATTAATACTGTTACATTTTTTTTCTCATTCGCTTAGGTCCGTACCAAAGCCAGAATCCTGTTATTGTAAATAATAAAAGAGATAGTCCCGTGATAGTGGTATAAATAAGTTTGATCTGTTCTTTGTTAGTTTTAAAAAAATAATCGAGTATTGATCCATCATGAATATTCTCTATGAAATCCGACCGTCTGGTTTCAATATGAAGTAATTTACCCGTTGTACAATCGAGCTGAATACCAATATAGTCATCAATAAAAACAAATTTAACCATTCCTTTATCAGGTCTGATATCAATGCGTTCAAGTTCCGTGGATAATTCATGTGACAATGAATCGTGTAAAATACTTATTGCATTTTTATGCAAACTGTCAACCGGTATCCAGTCTGCCGGATCAGTTGATGTTCCTTCATAGGATCTTGGAAGTATCAGTCCTCCCGAATTCTTTTTCCAACCCAGCATTAATCCGGTTACAGATACAAATAAAAACAATAAAAATAAAAACATACCTAATGTCCTGTGTACCGACCGGAATAACCTTAATGTCTTTGCCTGATTTTTTCTGTTATCGTTTTGCATGCATTTTCTTTGAATGACCAGTTCTTTTTGAGTATTCTTGATTTCCTCTTTTTATTTCGATCCATTAAGATTCAGATCAATTAAACTTACATTAAATAAATTTTTTATATAATTTTATAAAAATAAGGGACCATTTTTCAGATCCCTTATCTTAGGAGAGTAATCTAAGTGAAAGGGGTTCCTTAAATTACTTCATGTTTCAAAATCCGGGGATCGTATTTCAGATCCCCTTGCCAGCAACAATTTATGTGAAAGGGGTTCCATAAATTTACTACTGTTAATAATTTTAAAATCAGGGGAATCATTTTTTTATGATTCCCCTTTTTGTAAATAATTTGATCTGAAAGGGATTTTTTTCTTTAATTATTTACATTAAAATTTAAAATACGGGGAACACTTAAAATTCCCCGCAGCACCGGAAATGATCCGGGAGAAAAGTGAACCCGGATCATTTCTTTTTATATCAGAAATTTCCTCTGAAAGACAATACCGAATTAACTCCCGGAGCGTTTATTCCCGAAGCAAATGTTCTGTAATTTTTGTCTAAAATATTGTTAATATCCAGCTGAACCTGTAAATACTTATTGAACTGATATGCAGTGCTGAAATTAAGTGTGAACCAGTTCGGCATTCCGTCCGGCGTTGCATCAGGGAAATTATCTTCACCTACCATATTGTAATCTTTCTTCAGTTTCCAGGCATTGTAAATTATATTAGCTTCAGCTTTAAATCTGTTGACATTTACAATGAATCCTGACTTTCCAAAAAGCGGCGGTATGTGGTCTACAGGATAATCCGTTGAATCTGTATTATATCTTCCGTAAGTATAGTTAACAGTATTTATCATTGTCAGATTTTCTGTAATATCTGCATTGAGGTTCACGTTCACACCCCAGATGTTTCCGGACAAAGCATTCTGATTTGCAAATACTTTTGAAAGTACACCGTCATATATAATTGAATCCTCTCCCAGATATGTAAATGCCTGTGTTGTAATAGCATCTTCGATCCATGTATAATAGCCGATGGCTTCGGCTCTTATCCATTTATCAAATATTTTTGAAACTCCAAGCTCAGTTCCGTAAGTGTATTCAGGTTTCAGATCATCGTTCGGAACTATAACATTCCCCGAAACTGATTCAAATACTTTGGCAAGATCATCAATGTTTGGTGATCTGTAACCTGTGGTTCCATTCACATATATTCTCCAGTCACCCTGCGGAAGAAAAGTAAATCCCAGATTTCCGCTCAGAGCGCTGTTATTCTGCTCAACATTTGTAAAAGGGAATTGGTAGAATGTTGTGTCGTTGAATTCAGCTGACAGTCCGACATAACTGTATCTTAATCCTGCATTCATGAACATCATCTCATTCAGATTTATTAGGTCCTGTAAATAAGCGGAAAATGACAGCTGATGATTGTCTCCGCCGGGATATCTTGTATCTGTCGGCTGTTCAATCATGGTGTTTACGTTTCTTGCAAATGCAGTGGATTTCAATTTATTATATAAAAACTCCAGACCATAGCTTAAGTTTGATGAACTTACTTTCTTGCTGAAGTCCGCATTGACAGAGTATATGTTAACTTTTTCAGTCCTGGATTTTAAATTAAGCTGGTTGAAATTTGTTGATGCAGCGTTTGACTGAAAATTTCTGCTGTTTCTGCTTTCTTCCACGAACTGATAAGCAAGCAATACTTTTGCATTATCATAGAACTTGTTCTTCTCCTGCAATCCAAGCTTATAAGAACCGAGTATTCTCGTTTCCGGTCCGTAATACCACTGAGCTGAAGTAAAATTACCTGTACTAGGATTTATTGAATTCAACCTGTCGTATCTCGGAATGTCATTAGTATTCGAATACTGGAAATTAAAAGTATGATTGACATTCGGGTTTTGATTTACAAGCACTTTTCCGTAAATATCCATCTGATTATATCCTGACGGATTCTGTAAGTAATAATTATTTGTTGCTATCATTGTATCTTTACCGGCTATTCTGACAGCATTAAATTTTCTCAGCCATGCATCATTCTTAACATCGTTTGTTCCCATGGTCAGTGCATTAAAATTGGAATATGTCACGCTTCCGATGAATCCGACTTTGCCGGATGCAAGGCTGAAATTGAAATGACCTGTGTTTTCCATATCGGCAGAAGAGTATCTGTAAAAAGCGCTTCCCGTAGTGAATGTCTTTTCTGTAGTGCTTAGTACCGGATCTTTTGTGTAAAAACTCAGTACACCTCCGAGAGCGTCACTTCCGTAAATTGTAGATCCTGATCCGAACAATACTTCTGTTCTGCTGAGCATGTTTTCATCCACCCTTAAGACATTCTGAAGATGCCCTCCTCTGAAGATTAGATTATTCAGTCTTACACCGTCGATCATGATCAGAACTTTGTTTGCCTCAAATCCTCTTAATATAGGACTTCCGCCTCCTTGCTGACTGGTCTGAACAAATACATTTCCTGTCTGCTGTAACAGCTGAGCGGTTGTCTGAGTATTTGCAAATTTAATGTCTTCCTTGTTTAAAACTTCAACCTGTCTAGGAAGTAATTTTGAGTTTTGATCAAATTTATTTCCCGAAATGATTATTTCATCTGTTCTGTAACTCTTATCCGAAAGCTGAACTACAAAATTCATTGCCTCGATCTGTGAATATGTAAGTATCTTTTCAAAATAATCCGGAGTAGTTATGTAAATAGGTTCTCCGTTCTTAAATACAGAAATGTCTGTCTGACCGAGAATATCGGTTGTTGACGTATTATCGCCGGATTTGAATACTGCGTCCTTGACCGGCTGTAAAGTAGATTTATCTACAACAGTTACTTTTTGCGCATTAACTGCAAAATTAAAAATAAATATCAATATGAATAATATAAATTTTTTCAAGATAGTTAATTGGGTTTTGAAATATGTTTTAATTATAACAGTGCTGAAACACTACCTAAAAAAATAATATAAAAATAAATTTAGGGAATGAAGAAATGGTCGAGTGCGGAAACTAACAAAGCATTTTTGTCGTCCGCAGGTCTTTAAGATATGTGAGATTTACAAAAACAGGGTTTTGATAACTGTTGATCTGAGCCAGTTCAATGATAAACTGCTCTCTGGAGCCGGGCGGTGAATATCCTTTTTGTGAATTGTCTTTATTTCCCGGAGTGTGATTTTTACAGCTGAGATCATCCATTGTAAATCTATATGATCTGTCTTCCGGAAATATTATACTTGAATTACCTGTACTTTCTGAAATGTTTTTAAAACCGAAATCATTTTCTATTATACTGCATTCATTTTTTGAAATATTAAAGCAGACAATATTACCCTGCGCTGAGAATACCGGAAAACTGAACAGTATTCCTACTAATAAATTGATGCAGAATGATATGAATGTTTTGTTTTTCAAATTTGTTTTTACAAATTTATATTTATAATAATTTAATTTCAAGACCTACTTTATTAAGATATTATTTTACTAAGTAAATACGTCCAACACTTTTTAAATAATTGTTGTAAAAATTTTTATTCAATATTAATTATCTTTAAAAACATAACGGAGTGTTACACAACCCACCAAAACCCATCCTCGTGCGTTACGGAATCTAAATATAAAAAATATTTAAACCACAAAGACACAAAGGCAAATAGTAATCTATTTTCAAAAAAAATTTTTTTGTCTTTTTGCCTTGGTTGTTTATAAGGATGTTTTGAGACAGACTCATGCGGGGAGGGTTTTGGGGCAATCCCATTAAGTTAAGCATCTAAGGTGTGAAAAACTTCCGAAGTCTGTTTTAGTGCGCTTCAGCAATTTATGATTAGGATAGAGACTTCGAAAAGTTTCTTTTCTTAACTTAATGGTATTGGGATTTAGGATGGGATTAGTTTTGAAATGAAAATTTATATTTCGAAATTGGAAATATTTCAAAAAAATATGAAGTTGATAAAACGTTTTGGATGGCAATCGTTTTGAATATATTTTACTTATGATGTTACCTTACATTTAATTTTACAAAAGATTATTTTGTACAAAATAATATTCTTCCCTTGCCGAGTGAAACTAAATACAAAGGAATTCCTGTATCTCCGGGCATATCCATAGGTAAAGCATATCTTTACATGCGAAGCAGTTTTGAGGTTGATACAGAGTTTCTTAATGAAAACGAGATAGAAAAAGAGCTTGAGGATTTTAACCGGGCAATAGAACTTTCGAAAAAGGAATTGAATAAGATACGGTCATTAACGCATGAAATGATCGGTATAAAGAATTCGCTTATTTTTGATGCACAGCTGGAAATACTTGACGATAAGTTTTTCATAACAGGTATCGTAAAAAGGATTCATAACGAAAAAAGAACTGCCAGTTTCATCTTTGATGAAGAGATGTCAAAGATCGGGAATGCTTTGCTTTCTGCTAATGATGAATATTTGAAAGAAAGAGTGGCAGATATCAAAGATGTACGCAACCGGGTTTTAAGAAACATGAAAAAAGAAAAGCTTGTATCTAAAGTTGCGGAATATTCAATAATTATAGCACACGAACTCACACCGGCGGATACGATCCTATTCAGCAAAAGAAAAGTTCAGGGATATGCAACTGATAAAGGAGGAACGACTTCACACGCTGCAATTGTATCAAGGGCTCTCAGGGTACCGGCAGTTGTCGGAATGAAGGATATTTCCAAGAATATCCTGCAGAATGATATGATCATCATAGACGGTTTCAATGGCCTGATAATAAAAAACCCTACCGAGAGAACTTTAAAAAATTACAAAAAGAAACTTGAAGAATTTAAAGTATATGAAAACACTCTTTCAGAAGTAATTAATCTTCCGGGCGAAACACTTGATAATAAAAAAGTTGAACTCTCAGCTAACATTGAATTTGATGAAGAGATAAGTTTTATTGTGAACACCGGGCATTGCGGTATCGGATTATACAGGACAGAGCATCTTTTTCTTGAAGCAGGTGATTTTCCGTCTGAGGAAAGACAAATAGAAGAATACACTCATATATCAAATGTCACATATCCGAATTTTGTGACCATCAGAACTTATGATATAGGCGGTGACAAGCTTCTTCCCCGATCCGAAAAAGAAGACAATCCTTTTCTCGGCTGGAGAGGAATAAGAATTTGCCTGGACAGAGTTGATATATTCAAAGAGCAGCTATCAGCCATACTGATTTCTTCAGCTAAGAAAAATGTACGTATCATGTTTCCGATGATCTCCTCCGTAAGCGAAGTATTGAAGGCTAAGAAGATACTGAATGAAGTTAAGAATGATCTCGATAAAAAAGGTATTAACTATGATAAAAAAATAGAAGTCGGAATTATGATAGAGGTTCCTTCTGCTTATTTTCTGGCAGATGAACTTGCAAAAGAAGTGGATTTTTTCAGCATCGGTACCAATGACCTTATTCAATATATACTTGCTGTTGACAGGGGAAATGAATACATCTCCGGACTATATCAGGAATTCCATCCGGCAGTTTTGAGAGCTGTCAAAAGCATAACTGATGCAGCTCACAGAAATAATATTAAAATAAGTGTCTGCGGTGAAATGGCATCTGATCCGCTGGCAACGATTGTGCTTGTCGGTCTGGGAGTTGATGAACTGAGTGTCGTGCCTTCTGTATTTCCTAATATCAAACATATAATCAGAAAGATAGATTATAGAGAAGCGAAGATATTTTGTGACGAAATCTTAACTTTATCGCTAGAAGAAGATATAAGGTCAAGGATCGAAAATTATTTTAAAACCAGGCTATTGTAATTTCGGTTTTTTTTAGTCTTAGAAATTATCAACAAATGATATTTAATTTTAAATTAGATAAAGTTAAAATATCAACATCTGACCTTTGAAAATTATTTTGATCCTAATCATTTTCAACGATTTGTTTCTTTAAAATGCTGTTAGTGAAACAAATCTGTCTAATCCTATTTTAGCAAGTCCGATATGACTTTTGTAAGGTCCGCCGTCTGCCGGAGGAGGCGGAGCAGACATATGTTTAAAATTGAATCCGTTATAGTAAATATAGAATTCATTTCCCACCTTTATGGGCACGCCTAAAGTATAGATCATCTGATCGTCCCAGCTTCCCAGTTCACCTACATCTATAAAGGGTTGTCTGTTGCCGCATCTTACGAAATTAATTCCGTCCCGGGAAAAAAGAAGTTCAATAAAATCAATGTTATCCCTTCTTTCAGGACTTACAGGATCTTCATCCCCGTTTTGATTTAATCTTAAAATACCAAGAAACCCCCAGTAAACGCTGTCTTTGAACAATACCTGCATATTATAATAACCTGTGGTCTTGATATCATAAGAGTCGGGAGTTAAAATTGTACCGGTGTAGGTCCAGTTGATCCAGTCATCACTTACATATCTTCCTATCTTTCTTACAGCCAGCGAATCACGGAAATATCCTAAATACATACCGAGAACCGGATTCCAGCCTGAGCTGGAAAGATCTTCACCAATTTGTCTTACAGGATTTCCGCTGTAAGGGATCCATACTAATCCGTCAGCGGAAAATGAAACATTCAATCTGCTGAACAGCCTGCCCTGATGAGTGTTATAGACAGACTTATATCTTTTTGACGGATCTGAGCTACTCCTTGCAGAATCATCAACAACAGTATATAAACCGCCCGGATATACAGGGTTATCATTCATTATATTATTATCCGTACTACCGTTGTATTTATAGGATTCGAGATTTGGTCTTGTCCAGTTTATTCCGTCAGCAGATTCAAAATATACAGGAACTCTTCCGATGGAGCTTTGAGCTCTGATCCACATTTTATAAACCATCTGATCAATGAAAAGACTTTTTGAATATCCTATGTTGCTGTATGAAGTTATGAGCATATCCCCTTCCCATGGCATTACCGGAGATATAACAGGTACCGGATTTTTAACAGGAGAATGCATTTTTCTGACAGCTGAAATATTATTGCTGAATAATAAAGTATCAGCAAAGAACTGTTTGTAAGTTCCTGCTTTAAAGCCTTCTTTCGTGCTGTCCACAGGCACGGCTTCATTCCTAAACTGAAGTGAAAACAGATCTGCATCATACATTCTGATTTTTAAATATACCGGGGTATTAGCCAGATCTGTAAGATTACCGGATGAATTCCAGATCACTTCTCGGGAGAATTCATTGCCTTCGATCTGCTGACATGCATCAATAGAAAACTCAGGAATTACAAAACCGCTTGAATCCTGCAATTCAAAACGAAGATAACCCTGCGGTCTGGTTTGATAGTTGATGTATAATTTATTCCCGGTAAATGTGAAAAGTTTCGACTTAAATTCTGCGGCAACTGTATTCAGAAGATCTCTTCCCAAACGGCTCATTAATCTCTTTACAGCATTGTAATGTATAAGCTGTTGTTCCTGTGTCATGCTTTTCCCGATCGAATATCCGCCGAGACGCATGGACATGTATCCCGTTATTGTACCGTTTGAGTTGAATGCTCCGATTGTAATACCTTCATCAGGCTTATAAGTTGAGTTATTCTGGACGGTATTTATAAGATAATTATTGTAATAAGCATTCAGTAGCTGAGAAGAATTTCTCTGAACCATTATATATCCGTTAGCAGCAGGTGTTGTTACATAAGATTCCACGTTGCCGTTTAAATTGAAATATGTATTACCGTTAAGATATTTAGGATAAAAATACAAACCTTCTCCGCCGCCGCTTCTGCAGCCGAGTCTTCCGGCATCAGCCGAATCCGACATGCTGAAAATCATAAAGTGTACATCATTAACAGATAGCTCACTTGCCTGATTTGGATTAATTCCTGTTTCAATATAACGGTCTGTACCATTGCCTTTATGGCCGCTTAAGGCTCCGTACTCTTGATATTCTTCCTGAGAATAATTGTGGTTGATATCCTGATATGAACCCATATAAGGAACTGACGGATCTGAGTTTCTGAAAACAGGTACAAAGGAAGAATTGAAATCTCCGCAAAACCAGTTTTCTCTGATTAGAAGTTCTCTTATACCTGATGTCTGATACTTCAGACCTTTAATTTCTTTAATATAATCATCTACAGCTTCGGCTATGCTGTCTGAAACTATGCCGCCGGCAGAATCAACCCTGGAAAGCCAGTCAATCGTTTCCGGATCGAAACTTGAAAGATCGTATTTTGAGAATATTTCTTTGGGATTATTGGAAGTAAAGGAAGATGAAACGAATAATATTATTAATATCGAAAGTAGAAAAATGTATTTCCCCATATTTTGCTTTATTAAATAAAATAATTATTGGGGTCGATGTATAATCTAAAAGATAGTTTGATATTTCAAGTCATTATTATAATTATAATTCAGGAATTCATACCGGTAATCAAAGAAGTTCTGTTAAATACTATTTTCATAGAATCTGAAAATTATAAAGAGTAAATTAAAATAACTAAGATATGATCAAAAACAAATCAGAATATCTCCTTAACCGGGAATTAAGCTGGATAGAATTCAATAAAAGAGTTCTCGAAGAAGCAAAGGACAGCTCTCAGCCTCTGCTTGAGAGAGTTAAGTTCCTTTCTATTTTCAGTACGAACTTAGATGAGTTTTTTATGATCCGTGTGGCAGGATTGAAGAGACAGGTGAAGAGCAAAGTAAACGAGCTGACATCGGACGGCATGTCTGCTCAAGAGCAAAGGGACATGATCTTTGAAACGCTCACTCCTCTTGTCGAGGAAGAGCACAAAACATTTAATGATATCATCATTCCTGAACTTGCAGAAAACGGTATCCGCATCTTTAAATATGATGAACTAAATGAAGAAGACAGGAAAAAGGCTGATGAATATTTCGAAGAAGAGATCTTCCCTGTACTTACGCCGCTTGCAATTGATAATGTTCACCCGTTCCCTAATTTAATTAACCGCAGCCTGGCTCTTGCAATAATTCTTGATGATCCTGATACTAAAGAAGTTGAAGAGAAGGTGTGTGTAATACAGATCCCGAATAACATCTCCAGATTCTATTCACTTGAAGCTGAAAATCAGAACAACTATTTACTCCTTGAAGATATTATTAAAGCAAACGCCGATAAGCTATTTATAGGTATGCATGCAATTGACAGCTTTTCATTCAGGATCACACGGAATGCTGACCTTGAGCTCGAAGAAGAAGAAGCCGGTGATCTGCTGACACTTATAGAGGAAGAAGTTAAAAAAAGAAGGCTTGGAATTCTTGTAAGACTTGAGGTTGAAAAGAAGATGCCGGACAAGCTGCTTAATTTCCTGAAAAATATTCTCGGAGCTGAAAATAATGAGATATATAAAGTTGATGGAATGCTGAATCTTGGCGACCTCATGACATTATATAAATCTGAAAAAAGAGAGCTTAAATATGAAGGCTTTACACCCAGGATCTCATCTTATTTCAGGGAGGAAGAAAATTTTTTTAAAACAATATTCGAGCGGGATGTTTTCCTCCATCATCCGTTCTATTCATTTTCATCTGTGAGTGAATTCATTGCTCAGTCGGCAGAAGATCCGAATGTATATGCCATAAAGCTTACATTATACAGGACAAGCGGTGACTCACCGATCATTCAGTCTCTTATTGAAGCAGCTGAGAACGGAAAGCAGGTTACAGCTGTAGTCGAATTAAAAGCAAGATTTGATGAAGAGAATAATATAATCTGGGCAAAGTCACTTGAGAATGCCGGAGTGCACGTTGTTTACGGAGTTTCAGGTCTTAAGACACACTGCAAGATGGCGCTTGTAGTCCGCAAGGAAGAAAAAGGAATGAAGAGATATCTTCACCTGAGTACCGGTAATTATAACTCGGTTACTTCAAGGATTTACACTGATTTCGGATTATTCACCGCCAATCAGGATTTCTGCAAGGATGCTTCGCATTTGTTCAATTATCTTACAGGCTATTCCAAACAAAGAAGCTACAGAAAGCTGCTGGTCGCACCTTTAAATCTGAGAAGGAAACTTTTAAAAATGATAGATGATGAGATCAGATCTCAGAAAGAAAACAATAACGGATACATTTTGTTTAAGGTCAACTCAGTTGTGGATGAGGAAGTGATAATGCGGTTGTATCAGGCATCGAAAGCAGGAGTGAAAGTAGATCTTATCTGCCGCGGGATGTGTAGATTAAGACCTAAGGTAAAAGACCTTAGCGATAATATAAATGTCTATAGTATTGTAGGAAGATTCCTTGAACACAGCAGGGCTTATTATTTTCACTATAACGGAAATCCGAAACTTTATTTAGGCAGTGCAGACGTCATGCAGAGAAATTTTGACAGGCGTGTCGAAGTCCTATTCCCTATAGATGATCAGAGAATAAAAGAAGATATTACGGAGATATTAAAATTATATCTTACAGACACAACAAAAACATGGGTTATGAGCAGCAACGGGAATTATACAAGGAAAGAAGATCTTCTGAAGATCTCAGATGAACCTTTTGAAAAAATAAATATTCAGGAGAATTTTGTGAAGAAAGTAATTAAGAAACACGAGAAAGAGCTGAAGGAGGACATGCGAAAGAAAATTACTTCAAAAAAGATCGGGTCAAACGGAGTGCTGAAAAAAAAAGTATCTGAATAGATTTTATTATTTAAGGAAAAAATTTTAATATAAAAAGTTAATCATGGAAAAAATGAAAAGAAAGCTTCACTGGGAAAAAATTTACAGTGAAAAACAGTTCAATGAACTAAGCTGGTATCAAAAGAGACCTGTTGCATCTTTAAATTTTATAAAAAAGTTTAAACTGCCAAAGAACTCGAAGATTATTGATATTGGCGGCGGAGACAGTTTTTTTGTTGATTCGCTGTTAGAACTTGGTTATAGGGATGTTACAGTTCTGGATATTTCAAGCGCTTCTTTAATCAAAGCACAGAACCGGCTTGGAAAAGAAAGATCAAAAAATGTAAAATGGATAAATGAGGATGTAACAGAATTTAAACCGGATGAGAAATATGATCTCTGGCATGACAGAGCTGCATTTCATTTCCTTACAAGTGAACCGGAAATTGAAAAATATATAAAAACCGTAAAGGATCATATCAAACCGGAAGGTTATTTATTGTTAGGAACATTTTCTGAAAAAGGTCCTGAAAAGTGCAGCGGACTGAAAGTTAAGCGTTACTCGGAAAATACAATGAGCGAAAGACTTGTTAAATTTTTCAAAAAGATCAAATGCATTACTGTGAATCATAAAACACCGTTTAATACAATTCAAAATTTTATATTCTGCAGTTTTCAGAGATTTTATCCGGTCTGATGTATATGATTGATATATTTCCACATTAAATATCCTGATAATTAAAAATTCCTTAGCAAACTATACTATCATCTCATCATAATTCAATATATTTATGCCTAAACGTACTGATCTGAAAACAATTCTTATCATCGGAAGCGGACCCATAGTCATAGGACAGGCATGCGAATTTGATTATTCCGGAACACAGGCTGTGAAAGCCCTGAAGGAAGAGGGATACAGAGTGGTTCTTATCAATTCCAATCCTGCAACAATAATGACCGATCCTGAAATTGCGGACGCAACTTACATTGAACCCATTACAAGCAAGTATATAGAAAAGATCATTCAGAAAGAAAAGCCCGAAGCAATACTTCCGACAATGGGAGGACAGACTGCACTGAATGCTGCGATGGATCTTTATGAAAAAGGAATTTTGAAAAAGTATAATGTTGAACTGATAGGAGCTAAAGTCGAATCTATAAGAAAAGCCGAATCACGGGAACTCTTTCATAATGCAATGCAGAAGATAGGGCTTGAAGTTGCCAAAGGAAGATTTATAAAAATCTTTTCCGAGGCAAAAGACTTTGCAGAAGAGATCGGATTTCCAATAATCATCAGACCATCATTTACACTTGGCGGTACTGGCGGGGGGATAGCTTATAATAAGGAAGAGTTCGAGACAATTGTAAACCGCGGACTTGATGCGTCTCCGACAAATGAAGTTTTAATAGAAGAATCTCTGATTGGCTGGAAAGAGTTCGAGCTTGAAGTGATGAGGGATGTGAATGATAATTTTGTTGTGATATGCACGATAGAGAATTTCGATCCGATGGGAGTTCATACAGGTGACTCCATTACAGTTGCGCCTTCACAGACTTTAAGCGACAAGCAATATCAGGAACTTCGTGATGCAGCAAAAAAAATAATTTCTGAAATAGGAGTGGAGACAGGTGGCTCAAATATTCAGTTTGCAATTAATCCTGAGACAGGCAGAGTGATAGTAATAGAAATGAATCCGAGAGTATCAAGAAGCTCAGCTCTTGCTTCTAAAGCTACGGGATTTCCGATTGCAAAGATAGCTGCTAAACTTGCGGTAGGATATACACTTGATGAAATACCTAATGATATTACTAAAACAACTCCGTCGTGTTTCGAGCCTGTCATAGATTATGTTGTTGTAAAGATACCCAGATGGGACTTTGATAAATTCCGTTCTTCGAATCCGGACAATGACGTGCTTGGTGTTCAGATGAAATCAGTCGGTGAAGTAATGTCTTTCGGGAGAAATTTCAGGGAAGCATTTCAGAAAGCGATACGTTCCCTTGAGCTTGGACGTTCGGGCTTTGGAGCAGACGGGAAAGATATTTACTCATATGAATATCTTACAAATCTGGATGAATCCGATGGCAAAATTTTAAAACAAAAAATTCTTACAAAGCTTCAGACGCCGAGAAGCGATAATATTTTTTATATCCGCTATGCTATACTTTTAGATGCAACTATAGATGAGTTATATAATTCTACAAAGATAGATAAATGGTTCCTGAATCAGCTCAGGGAAATCGTTGAACTAGAGAGAGAGCTTTATGAATATGAGGTTTGAATTACGAGCTACAAATTACAAATTACGAATTACATTTGACATCTGACGTTTGAAGTTCTGATGCCGGCTTGTTTTCTTGATGAATAGCATTTGACAGAGAATCAGATTTCGTTTAAAGATTTCCTGAAGATTTTATGTTTCAGATGAGTCGTGAAGAGTATAATTTTCTAAGGTGCCAATTTGGCACCTTAGAAAAAAGAAGAGGGGGATATAGCAAGTATCTGCTTTATGTATTTTACAGAACGGGAGCATATTAAATTCGAATAAAGCAAAAGAAGTCACGATTAATTAATTACGAAAGGATTTTTTGTTGATAGAAAAAATAAGATTAAAAGAAGAATTTATTCTCGAAAAAATATACTTTATCCGGGGTGAAGAAGTAATTCTGGATAATGACTTATCGATTTTGTATGATGTTGAAGTTAAGAGATTAAAAGAGGCTGTTCGAAGAAACATCAAAAGATTTCATGTTTGAAATCACCAGAGATGAACTAAATTCTTTAAGGACGCAAAATGCGGCCTTAAAGAAAAACAGAGAACAACACAGCAAATATTTACCGTTTGCCTTTACAGAACATGGAATAGCAATGCTTTCAAGTGTCTTAAATTCGGACAGGGCTATAGATGTCAATATTTTGATTATGAGAACTTTTGTAAATATGAGATCATTTATTTATTCAAACCTTGAGCTGAAGGAAAAATTAAAAGAGCCGGAAAAAATTACAAACGAAAGATTTAAAGAGAACGATAAAAAGATAAAAATAATTTTTGAAGCGATAAAAAGATTGAATATTAAAGAATCGAAACTGAAATTGAAAATTGGTTTTCAGCTTCCGGGAAAGAAATAGAATTATCATAAAAAATGTATCTAAAAAATTACCAGAAAAGAGTCGTTGAGTTTTTAAAGTTGTTCTTTGAGAATTCCATTGAAGCAAAAAAGGAAATTGAAGCTATATAATATCATCCTTTGGTAAAACATATTTCATTTGAAATCCGAGGACTAGGTTATGGCAATGGGGAGAAATTTCAGGGAAGCATTTTAAAAGCAATACGATCCCTTGAACTGGAGTTCTCGGGATTTTACGAATCCGGATGAATCCGGGTGTAAAATTTTAATACAAAAAATTCTTGCAAAACTGCAGAAACCGGGAAGCGATAATCTTTTTAATATCAGGTATGAATTACTTCCCGGTGCAACAATAGATGACCTCTATAATTATACAAGGATCGACAAATGGTTTTTGAATCAGCTGAAAGAAATAGTTGTGCTTGAAAAAGAGCTCTATGAATATCAAGTTTGAATTACAACTTACAAGTACACTAATTCATCTGACGTCTGACATTTGACTTTTGACATCTGACGTTCCTTCATTTACAAAGTGTACTTCAATCCCCCGAACAGACCTATGTAAGAACCTTCTTCAATATAATTACTAATGTCGGTTTTAATAAGTCCGGAGAGATCATCAATCAAACGGAATTCAATTCCGCCACCGAAAGTAATTCCGAAATAATTTTCTGCAATTGTATAATGGTCAGTATTGAAATTTCTGTCTCCCGGATATTCGGTTGAGAGTGAATAATAGCCTGTCATCCCTTCAACAAATAATCTCAAAGCATTTCCTTTCATATATAACCTGACTCCTCCGGTCAATTCATTCTGCCAGTCTTTACTGTACAAATAATAGTATCCATTATTATTATAATATCCTATTTCAGAGTGTGAGTAAATATAGTTGATCAGCAGAGCTGTCTGTTTTCCAACAGAGTAAGTAAGCTCACCGCTGAAAGAAGTATTTCCTGACCCGTTGAAGCTTTCGCCGAAAGATCCGGCAAAAGCACCAATAGAAAATCTATTTTCAGATTTCTGCAGTTGCTGTTTATCAGTCTTGTTGTTGATCTCAAATCCGGCTGAAAGACTGTAAAAAAAATAAGGATTTGCCAGAAAATCTGCTGCATTAATTCTTCCGGTTATAGATAATGCATAAATATCTGAAACCTTAACCTTGCCTCCGAGTCCCAAAGTTAATCCTACTACGTCATCATTGTTTATTTTGAAATAACCCAGACCTCCGTCTAAAAATGAATTCTTGCTGTTTGAATAAAATCTCGGACCTACAGTAAACTGTGAGTAATTAACATCAAGTTTCCGGGAAAATGTTGAATTTAAATAGTCATAGTATTTTCCGGACAGGCTGGATGATGCATAGTTTATAAAGATACCAATATTTTTTTTAGGTGTAAGCGAGATGTCAATATTGTAGTTCACTCCGGGTTTATCCATATCCTTCACATTTCTTGAATATATATTTCCCGTGAAGCCGACTGAAAATCCAAAATTCCAGTAATCGAATTTGCTTTCAATCAGGTTTGATTGCTCTTCCTGAGCCATAACGATGCTTACGGTGAAGATGAAGATCATTGTGCAGATTATGTTGTTCTTCATTATTTACTCCTTTCAATTTTTGATTTTAGAAATAAATAATAGAATTCTTTACATCACTTTAATTAAGTTATTTTACTTTTTCTTTGAAAATTTAAAGACTCAGAAATCGGGGAATTTATTTTAAGAAATGGTAAATTTTATTGCAGATTTAATTTTTAGTTACTGCAACATAAAGCAGATAGAAGATAAAGTCAATACATTTGACAAAAATATTTTGATACCGGAATTACAGGGCAGCGACATATGAACACAGATAGCTTAAAGCATTCCATATCTGTGCAAAAGATTTTTACAAACAATCTTATATATGAATTTAATTTAACTATATAAATCGCAATATTACGATAAAAAATATGGGAGCAACCAAAGCAGAAGAATTTTCGGTGAAAGACAACAGGCTGGCGAAATATGCAAACGCTTTGTCTCATCCTGCCAGGATAGCAATATTAAAATTCTTAATGAAGAATCGGGAATGCATTTGCGGGGATATAGTGAACAAACTCCCTCTGTCGCAAAGCACCGTATCACAGCATTTAAAGGAGCTAAAAGCAGCCGGTCTGATTAAAGGAGAAATCGAAGGAAAAAAAGTCTGTTATTGCATTGATGAAAAAGAATGGAAGCTTGCAGAGAAATATATAAGTGAATTATTCGGAGATTATAAGAATTCGATTGACAAATGCTGTAAGTAATTTAAAAATATTCAATCCTAATATTACGATAATAATCATATGAGTGCAAATAATTGTACACCGGCGCATGAAAGAAAAAAACTCGGATTTCTTGACAGATTTTTAACTCTTTGGATATTTCTTGCAATGATAACTGGCGTTGCAATAGGATACCTGCTGCCGTCTTCATCAGGATTTATCAACTCTTTTTCCAGCGGTACAACGAATATTCCCCTGGCTGTCGGATTAATTTTAATGATGTATCCTCCCTTGGCTAAAGTCAGATATGAAAATATGGGAGAAGTTTTCAGAAATACAAAAATACTCAGCTTGTCTCTATTCCTTAACTGGGTGATCGGACCCGTACTGATGTTCATACTTGCAATTACTTTCTTAAGGGATTATCCGGAATATATGATCGGTCTTATACTTATCGGACTTGCAAGATGTATAGCAATGGTAATTGTGTGGAATGAACTTGCTGAAGGAAGCAGGGAATATGCCGCAGGACTTGTCGCGCTTAACAGTATATTTCAGGTATTACTTTACAGCGTTTATGCATATTTATTCATTACAGTACTCCCGCCATTATTTGGAATGGAAGGTCTTGCAGTGAATATTACAATTGGACAGATTGCAGAAAGTGTAGCAATATATCTTGGTATTCCATTTGCAGCTGGAGTCATAAGCAGGTTTGCTTTGATAAAGCTCAAGGGCAAAGACTGGTTTGAAAGCAAATATGTTCCCGTAATTTCGCCAATTACATTGATAGCTTTGTTGTTCACCATTGTAATTATGTTCAGCTTAAAAGGAGAATTAATTGTTCAGATACCTCTGGATGTTCTTAGAATAGCTGTTCCTCTCGTAATATATTTTACCGTGATGTTCCTTGTGAGTTTCTTTATAGCAAAAAAAATGGGAGCTGATTATTCAAAGAATGCCTCGATTGCATTTACAGCAGCAGGAAATAATTTTGAACTTGCGATCGCGGTTGCCATTGGAGTTTTCGGGATCAGCAGCGGTGAGGCATTTGCAGGAGTGATCGGACCACTTGTAGAAGTGCCTTCACTCATTGCTCTCGTAAACGTTGCTTTCTGGCTGAGAAAAAAATATTATCCGTCTGATACGGGCAGGAATCAAACTTAGTCAGTGAAAAAATCCGGTAATAAATTCTTGCTTTTTAAATGTGATATTGTTCCGCTGATTGTATAAGCTGCGAATTTTAATCTTCCGTTTACTTTTATTTTCTGAAAATCACTAAGAATTATCTCATCAGCCAATGCATCTTTAAGGTTATGATCAAAGAGAATGATCTTTCCGTTTTTTAAGATTAATTGTATATCCTCGGGATCAGTATTATAAAACGAATCATACAGATCATCAGACTTCCGGCGGCCAACTACAATGTCTGCCGTATTGCCGGCTGAAATTTTACCGCAGGTATTGATTCCCCATACTTCCGCCGCTGTCTGAGTCACGGACAGAAAAAGTTCTTCATCACTCAAAAGTCCCAATCCCCTTGCTTCCCTTAAGTTATCAAATATATTCCGGCTGGCAGTCAGCGAAGAATCAGTTCCGAATAAAATTCTTGTATGCTTTTTCAGTTCAGAGATGTCTGCCGTTTTACCAAAGAGAAATAAATTTGATCCCGGACACCAGATCAGGGCAGAGAAATTTTTACTCTGCTCTGCATTCATAGCTATTCCATGAATACCTATCAGTTTTTTTTTGAATAAATTCCACCGCAGTAGCTCATTAATTTCATCAAATGATTCCCGGTTGATTCCTTCACCCGCATGAATAACATATGGATCTTCGCCAAACGGATGATTGATTTTCAGCTTCCACTTCCCCCCGAGACGAACGGAATGAATGCATGTGCCTTTCCTGATAATAGAAACAGGTGAGTCATCCAAAATTTTACTGTAATCACCGTGATGAGCTGCTGCAGTTACTCCGCATATAAGATTTTTCATTACACCGTATTTCATTCTGATCTCAACGGGAACATCTTCGATGGAATCGATCAGCACCTTATCCTTTATGTGAATATCATCCCCCCATTCTACATAATCGTCATAATGTTTATGACCAAGCTTCGGATAAATATTAAATTCGAGATGATCGTGTGAGTTAATAAGCCCGGGAAATGCAATGCAGTCTTTGAATCCGATAGCTAATTCATTTTTTGTATGTTCCGATATTTCTGAATGGTCTGTATCTGAAATGGTAATATTATTGATTCTGATATCATATTTGTTTTTGTCTTTGCCAACAATATATAAATTCTTTAAGATCAACTTTTTTTCAAATGTATTCCGGTTATCAATGGCGTACCGAAGTATTTATCATAAGCAGCCATAAAGTTTTGCTTTTCAAATAAATGTCTGACCTCATCATCTATCTTCTTCTCATAAGTATTGATGATTTCCCATTTCAGTCCGGAAAATAATTCTTTCAGATATTTAAATTCATATAAATAATTCTCAACTTCTATTAGTTCATCTTTATATGGAAAACTTCTTTTCATGCCAATGGAAAATGCTTCGGGATGAAAATCAGTTATAATTATTTCACCCTGATGAATTAAAACTCTGTCCCACTCCCTGAAGTAATTTTCAATTTCTTTAATATGTCCGATCGTAAGAGTTGAAATGATCAGATCAAATGACCTGTCATCGAATTTATCCAACAAATTATTTTCCAAAACTGAAACATCAGCTCCGGGAAATTTCTCAATAAGCCTGTTCAGCATTTCTTCCGAATTGTCAACACCTGTTAACTGAACCGGCTTTTTGTCTGATATTTCATTCCAGTGTCTTCCCGTGCCGCAGCCAATATCAAGCACTTTCCTGTTTTCAGGATCTGCTTTTAAAATCATTTCAGAAAAAAGTTTTTCCTCCAGAAATAATACCACATTATCCGGCTGATCATCATAAAAGGAAGACCATAATCTGTATGCATCCCTTGAAGAAAGCCTGCGGACTGTTTTTTTCTTTCTGAGCTTGTTTTTTATTTTTTCCAGGCTGTTCAATTCAGCAATTTTTTTTAAACAACATAGACATCAGGACATATTTTTAATATGTATGTAATATTCTGCCTGATTTCTTAGCGATATATTAATTATTAATTAAAAAAATTCTAAAACATGAAAATGCTATTCCTGAAAAGAAAATCCTTCAACCTCCGGCTGCCTGTATTTCAGTATTTTCATTGCAAGCCGAACTTCATAAGGCGCTGAATAGAATGAGGTTGAATATCTCCAGCTTCCCAGTGAATTCAGAAGCTTTTTTCTCCAGCCTGTGATCTTCAGATCGCTTACCGTAGGATAACGGGCATTCAGTACTTTTTCAAAATTTCGGATCTTGTTTATGTGATACGGCTTCAGCCAAGGTGTCATGGTTTTTTTCCGCAGATCAAAATTTTTCCACTTATCTGATGTCCATTCCTCAAGTGTTCCGGGATATTCAAAGCCTTTCATCTTTGATGCGAGCGACATTTCTGAGTCTTCATAATTTACGGGCGAATAAATGTAAATTATTATTTCCGCTTCGGGATTTATCCGCTTAACTTTTTTAATGAACTCTATATCATTATCTATGCTTTTATCAACATCATCCGAAGGACTGCCAAGGACAAAAGAAAACTCGGGAACGATATTATATTTTTTCAGCCGCTCAGCTAATTCTAAAATTGTATCAGGAGTCTGAGTTCCTCCTTTGTTCATAAGCTTTAGCGTTTCCTCCGAGCTGGATTCCGCACCGTAAAAAACCATCTTCAGACCTGACCTTGCCATAAGCTCAAATGTCTCATCTGAATATTTCATCATCGTATCAGCTCTTGCCTCCCCCCACCAGCCGAGTTTAAGATTCATTATTTTTTCTGCTATCGAATAAATTCTTTTTTCCGAAACAAACATATTGTCATCATGAAATTCAACAGCATCTATCTTATACTTTGTATGAAGATATTTAAGATCTTCAGCAACGAGATCAGGATCACGTCCTTTCCATCTGCCTTTGTAAATCCCTGCAATGGCGCAAAAGCCGCATGTGAACGGACATCCGATACTTGAAATATATGCAATAGTTCTTTTACCTAAATAAGTTTTTCCCAGCTGAAGATATTTTTCTGTCTGAACTTTGTGATAAGGAAGAAGCGGGATTATATCAGGGTCAATGTTTTCAATGTCAGGATTGTGTATGATCTTATTCTCAGATTTATATGAGATGCCTTTTATTTCAGAAAGCTCTTTCGAACCGTGGCAGCCTTCCATACAGTCAAGATATTCCGGGAAAGATATTTCAGCATGACCCCGGAATGTTACATCGACATAATCTGACTTAAGAATTGTATTTCTGTGAAGTGAAGGAAAATATCCTCCCCATAATATTCTGAGCTTCGGAAATAACAATCGCATTCTTTTGCTGATCGCAACAGCTCTGTGCATCTGAGGTCCGGGCATTACTGTGACGCCGAGATATTTTA
>CAZLOL010000035.1:0-6510 GCA_964561045.1 uncultured Ignavibacteriaceae bacterium
ATTTCATAACTTTATACTTAAAACGAAATGGGCTATATTGCACACAGAATTAATAAAATACTTAAAAACTCATGTCGAAAATACTTAAGGAAAAACTTTCCTCACAAATCCCCGCTTTAAAAGAAGAAGCCAAATCAATTGTAAAAAACAATGGCACAAAAAACATTGACACGGTTATAATTGACCAGCTTTACGGCGGAATGAGAGGAATAAAAGGATTGGTCTGTGATACATCTTCTGTCGGTCTGGATACCGGACTTATAATAAGAGGAATACCAATACTGGAACTCACTGATAAATTACCGGAGGAAATATTTTATCTCCTTCTTACCGGTGAACTTCCGGATGCGAACGCTCTTAAAGATCTTCAGGAAGACCTTTTTAAAAGAGCCGAAGTCCCGTCTTTTGTATGGGATGTTCTGAATGCAATGCCCAAGGATTCTCATCCCATGGTAATGTTCAGCACTGCAATTCTGTGTATGGAAAATTTATCAGAGTTCAGAAAAGCTTATGATAAAGGAACGGGAAAGGATAAATTATGGGAATCCATGTATGAGGACTGCCTGAATATAATTGCCCGCGTTCCGGCTATTGCATCATTTATTTACAGAAAGAAATTCAGCAAGGGTGATATCATCGCTCCGGAAAAGAATCTTGACTGGGCATCTAACTTTGCCAGGATGCTTGGTGTAAAAGATGATGACGGTACCTTTGCAAAACTCATGCAGCTTTATATGGTTCTTCACAGCGATCATGAAGGCGGTAATGCAAGCGCATTCACAAATCTTGTCGTGTCATCAACATTGTCTGATGCTTATTATGCATTCAGCGGTGCACTCAACAGTTTGGCCGGACCTCTTCACGGACTTGCAAATCAGGAATGTCTGCGATTTATTTTAAAAATGAGAGAAGAGATCGGACACACTCCCACAGATGAAGAAGTAAAAAATTACTGCCAGAATTTGCTGAATAAAGGAGGACTTGTCTCCGGTTACGGACATGCGGTTTTAAGGATCACTGATCCGAGATTTACTGCATTTATGAATTTTGGAATGAATCACATTCCGGATGATGAAATATACAAAATGGTAAAACAGTTATTCGAAATAGTACCTGAACTTCTTATCACACAGGGAAAAGCAAAAGACCCGTGGCCGAATGTAGATGCAGCAAGCGGTTCAATGCTATATCACTACGGCGTTAAGGAATATGAATTCTATACTGTTTTCTTCGGAGTATCAAGAATTCTCGGATTCTCTGCGCAGATAATTTTAGCGCGTGCTATGGGGAATGCCTTGATCAGACCGAAATCCGTTACGACTGCATGGATAAAGAAACAGATCGCCGGATAACCTGAGATTTCAAGGCTGAAATTTAATTGCACTGATTAGATTAATGTATTTTCCAAATAGTATGATATATTATACTAACAAATCTGATTTGATCTAATCAGTAAATTCTTATCTGCTCATACTAATCAGCGCTTAATAATGAAAGACATAGAAACACTTTCCATAAACACAATCCGGCTTCTGTCCGCTGATGCCGTGCAGAAAGCTAATTCCGGACACCCGGGAATGCCAATGGGAGCTGCTGCAATGGCTTATACCCTCTGGACAAAATACCTGAACTTCGATCCCGGAGATCCCGGTTGGGCTAACCGCGACCGGTTTATATTATCCGCCGGACACGGAAGCATGTTATTATACAGCCTGCTTTTTCTTACCGGTTATGATCTGTCGCTTGATGACATAAAAAATTTCCGGCAGCTCGACAGTAAAACCCCCGGTCATCCCGAGTATCACCTGACTCAGGGAGTCGAAACTACAACCGGTCCGCTTGGTCAGGGATTTGCAAACGGTGTAGGAATGGCAATTGCGCAAAAATATCTTGCTGCAAGATATAACAAACCCGGATTCGAACTGTTTGATTATAACATTTATGCGATCGTCAGTGACGGGGATCTGATGGAAGGAATTTCTTCGGAGTCAGCTTCTTTAGCAGGACATCTTAAGCTTGGTAATTTAATTTATCTCTATGATGACAATCACATTTCCATTGAAGGTAATACTGAAATTACATTCACAGAAGATACTGCAAAAAGATTTGAAGCATTTGGATGGCATGTTCAGACTGTAGAAGACGGAAATGATGTGAAAAATATATCCGCGGCAATTAAGAATGCAATGGATGAAAAGAACAGACCTTCCATAATAAAGGTTAGAACCCATATTGCTTTCGGAAGCCCGAATAAAGTTGATACAGCGGGAGCTCACGGTTCTCCGCTCGGTCCTGATGAAGTCAGAGCTGCAAAGATAAATCTCGGATGGGATCCGGATAAACACTTTCATGTTCCTGAAGAAGTTCTGACACATTTCACCGAAGCAGGAAATAAGGGAAAAGCAAAACGGGATGAATGGAATAAATTATTTACTGAATACGAAAAGAAGTTTCCGGAACTTGCGAATGAATACGAAAACTTTTCCGTTAATAAATTTCCTGAAGGCTGGACAGATGCTCTGCCTGTATTTGAACCTAAAGACGGAGCAGTAGCAACGCGAACTGCTTCGGGTAAGACCATCAACGCTATTGCGAAATATTTTCCGACTATGATCGGCGGTTCTGCTGATCTTGAACCATCGAATGATACTTTTATCAAAGGTGAAAAAAGTTTTCAGCCGGGGAGTTATGATGGAAGGAATTTACATTTCGGTGTTCGCGAACATTCCATGGGCGCAGAGCTCAACGGAATTGCTTTGACAAAACCTATGATCGCATACGGAGCTACGTTTCTTATTTTTTCCGAATATATGCGTGCTCCTATAAGACTTGCTGCTATTATGGGAATTCGTCCGGTTTTTATTTTTACTCACGACAGCATAGCTCTCGGTGAAGACGGGACGACACATCAGCCGGTTGAACAGCTGATCTCGCTTCGTTCCATTCCGAATTTAATTGTTATCAGACCTGCTGATGCAAATGAAACAGCGCAGGCATGGCGTGTTGCGCTCGGGCATAAGACAGGTCCCGTTACACTGATTCTGACAAGACAAAAGCTTCCTGTTTTAGATCAGACTAAATATGCAAGCGCAAAGAATTTAGAGAAAGGCGCATATATATTGAGTGATTGTGAAGGCAAACCGGATCTGATTTTTATAGGGACGGGTTCGGAAGTTCAGCTTGCCCTTGCTGCACAGGAAGAATTGAAAAAAGAAAAGATCAGCACAAGAGTTGTAAGTATGCCGTCATGGGAATTATTTGAAAAGCAGAATGATGAATACAAAGAGAAAGTTCTTCCTAAAGATATAAAGAAAAGAATTTCCATTGAAGCCGGTTCATCTCTCGGCTGGCATAAGTATGTGACCGATGAAGGATTAACAATAGGCATTGATGAATTCGGAAAATCAGCGCCGATCGAAGCGCTGATGAAGGAGTATGGGTTTACGGTGGAGAATGTTCTTCAAAAGTCCCGCCTGCTGTTAGATCGCTTTTGATTCAGATTAAAAGTTTTAAAGTTATTTTTTACAACATTTATTCATTGGGAGTATTGTATTTTTTGAATAATCTGAATAGGCAAAAAAGAAGAGAAAGATAAATCAGTTTGACTGATCATACCTGGTTTGAAATTTTTTTTCTTCTAAATAAAAAACTTATCAAAAAGAATATCAGTCCTGTAATCAGACATGTCTTTGCAAAAAGATCTCCGTACATAGTATAGAAAGTTTTTTCATTTCTCAGACCTATATCAAAAACTATATTTGTTTTTTCATCAATGGCAGTTTCTTCATGCATCTTTCCCTCAGGATCAATAAAATCAGAAATACCTGTGTTTGCGCATCTTGCAATCCATCTTCTGTTTTCAATTGCTCTGAATACGGCGAACCTGTTATGCTGATACGTTCCGAAAAATTTTCCCCACCAGCCGTCATTAGTAATTATAACGGAGAACTGAGCTCCTCTGTTTACGAATTCAGCGAAGAATTCCGGATAGACCGACTCATAGCATATCGCCGTATTAAAAGTCTCTCCGTCCTTTAATGTAAAATTATTTGTATCTCTGCCTATCTGCCAGCTGCTTAAACCTACTCCCCATTGCACAAGCTGTTTGGAAAAAGGAAATATCTCCTGATACGGCATTCTTTCGCTTCCGATGACAAGCTTGATCTTCTGATGTTTCTGAAATTCATCTTTGCCTTTTTCCGGCTCGAACAGTACGGCTGTATTATAAGTATCATATTTCAATCCCGTGCTTTTCATGATTTTTGCATCATTGGGAGCTTCAGACTGATCTTTATAATATTCGAGATCGGGAGTTCCGATAAGCAAGGGCAGCTTTAAACTGTCGCACAGATCTTTTATCCGGTTGTATCTGTCATCAAAATATCTTTCCCTGAAATAATAAGGCAGTGCGGTTTCGGGAAGCAATACAAGTTTAACATCAGGATGATTTCTGTTTATCTCTCTTACCTGATCAAGATATTCAGTTATAAGATCCGCCTGTTTGCCTGACCATTTTGACCACGGGTTTATATTCGGCTGAACTATGCCGATCTTTATTTTCCCTGTATCAGAATAAGTTTTCTTCGAAAAATAATAATGGATATCAGGTAAAAAATAAATCAATATTATAATAAAAATTAACGCAATACTTTTTACAGAAAACAATTCCCATTTTTTACTTTTTAGATTAATAAAAAGAAAATATAGACCGGCGCTTATCACACAAACCCAGAATGAGACTCCGAATATTCCGGTTATATCTGCGTATTGAATTTTGGAAAGATTGTATGTCTGTGAATTACCTGCAAAGAGCCATGGAAAATTTATCTGTCCCTGAGTCTGAAGATATTCAAAACCTGTCCATAGAAAAGGAAATATAATTATGGAAAGATATTTTAATTTACCGGCAGAAGTATTTTTATTTATATAAAAAAATAATATCATGGGCGGAATAAAGAACAGAGGATAAACAAATATAATTAATATTCCGCCGACTATAAGGAACGGGTCTGCATTTTCCCGCATTCCGCTCAGAGCGATCCATGATACACCGACAAGACCGGCAGTAAGAAAAACATAATAGGTTCTGAAAATCACCTGCTTAAGCTTTTCACTTCTGTCAATAATATCAATCAGCAAT
The DNA here is from genome assembly GCA_964561045.1 of uncultured Ignavibacteriaceae bacterium. GTDB lineage: Bacteria > Bacteroidota > Ignavibacteria > Tepidaquicellales > Tepidaquicellaceae > JAGPCH01. Next base: position 5,141 of record CAZLOL010000035.1, read on the forward strand.
ACAAATGAGAAATAAATCAGAAAGTATAAATTTACCGGAGGGAAGGATAAACCATAGAATATCCCGGAGATCAGAATCGGCAAAAAATATTTTTTATCAAATTTCAATTTTATACCTAAGTCACGTATGATTTGTAAGATTCAAACAGTAAAATTAAAAGCAATAAAAAAGACTATAAACTATCTAATATTAACTACTAACTATTAACTATTAACTACTAACTATTAACTACTAATTATCCTGAACTTATCATTAACCAGTTTCCACAAATATATGATCAGATAAGCAAAAGCCATTCCTATCAATGCTCCTCCGAGTATATCAAACGGATAATGAACTCCGCACATTACTCTCGATAATGAAACTATAAATGCACCAGTGAAAAGGAAATATTTCATTGAAGGATAAAAATAAGAAAACAATACGGCTGCTGCGAAATTATTAACTGCATGATTTGAGGGAAATGCATAGGACTGTGAACAATTTATAAGCAGGTGAACATTATCAAGAACATGACAGGGTCTGATCCTCTGAAAAAATGGTTTTATAATGTTATCAGCAGTCTGATCGGATATCAGTATCAGCAAAATTACCAGTAAAGCTGATATCCTGCCTTTTGTCCCGCCTTTAAAAACAAGATAAAGCCATATCAGAGAATAAAAAATAAACCAGTGATTCCTTTCAGTAATAAACGGCATCAGAGCATCCGTTACGGGATTTGCAAGTGTAGAATTTATGAAATGAAAAAGGGCTGCATCTATGCTTTGAATAAATTCCAAATTATATGTCACCTTAATTTAATTTCTTATTTAAAAATTAAAACAGAAGTGTATGCCGCGCAGCCTTCTTTTCTTCCTACAAATCCCAGTCCTTCTGAGGTTGTAGCTTTGATTGAAATATTATCCGTTTCCAGTATTTCAGAAATGTTTTTTTTCATCTTATCAGAATATCCGTAGATCTTAGGCTCTTCAAGAATTATAACCGAATCCGTATTGCAAACTTTCCATCCGTCATTCTTTAACAGCTTATAAGATTCTTTCAGCAGGATCAGGCTTGATATATCTTTATATTCAGGATCAGTGTTCGGGAACTGGTGTCCGATATCTTTGAATCCTCCCGCCCCAAGCAATGCATCACACAACGAATGCAGCAGAACGTCAGCATCAGAATGTCCTTCCAGCCCGAATTCATGTGCAATTTCCACTCCGCCGAGAATCAGTTTCCTGTTTTTCGAAAGTTTATGCACATCATACCCGAAACCCGTTCTGAAATTAAAATTACTCATTTATAAGTATATGTATATGTAGAAGTATTAGATAGTGAGACAAAGTTAAGTTTATTCTCCTGGCCATAATTTTCATTAAACTCAA
>CAZLOL010000035.1:6610-16200 GCA_964561045.1 uncultured Ignavibacteriaceae bacterium
AACTCAACATACTTAACATACTTTCAATAACTTTCTTTCAATGTCGGAAACTTCCGGTCTTTCACATCTTTAATATATTTTCTGAAAGCGTCCTTTGTATCTGCAGCCATAGTTGCATATCTTCTTACAAATCTTGGCTTGAAATCCTCAATGAGTCCAAGCATGTCATGTGTTACGAGCACCTGTCCGTCGCAGTTGGGTCCGGCACCGATACCTATGGTAGGGATCTTTAATGCTTTAGAGATCTTGGTGCCGAGTCTGGCAGGTATCTTTTCAAGAACAATAGCAAAACATCCGGCTTTTTCAAGCAGCAGGGAATCTTTATAAATTTTATCAGCCTCCTCTTTTTCTGTTCCGCGTGTCTTATAGCTCCCGAATTTATTTATTGACTGAGGCGTGAGGCCAAGATGACCCATTACAGGAATTCCAATCTCTACAACTCTTCTTATTGTCTCTGCTATGTAGTCTCCGCCTTCCATTTTAACGGCATCGCAGGCAGTTTCCTTCATCATTCTGCCGCAGTTTGTAATAGCTTCTTTTACCCCAACCTGATAGCTCATGAAAGTCATATCCGCAATTACGATAGCGCTTTTTACGGCGCGTTTGACGATTTTGGTATGATATATCATTTCTTCAAGTGTAACAGGCAGGGTTGTTTCATTTCCCTGAATGACATTACCGAGTGAATCACCGACAAGTATTGCTTCTATACCCGCAGCGTCAAGGAATTTCGCCGTCAGGAAATCATAAGCAGTAAGCATCGTGATCTTTTCACCTTTCTGCTTCATCGCATATAATACCTTTGTCGTAATGTGATTTGGAGTTTCCTGTTTCTGTGCGGACATTTATCTGCGGTTAATTAATAAATCGGAATATGATGTTTTAATAAATTTATTCGCATTCAAATTAAATTCTGATACCAGATTATTCATTATGTTTTTAGCTTTGAAAATGTCATCATATATTATTTCTATCTCCATAAACTTCCCGAGACCTCTTACAGTATCAAAATGAATTCTTATGTTTTTGTGAATATAAATTTCACGTTTTTTGAAAACAGTAACAAGAACCCCGAATTGTTTACTTAAAATAAAATCAAGTTCTCTGAAATCTTTAGTCTTCGAAATCGTATATTTCGAGATCCTCTTATCATTCTTTTCATTCCTGCTGTACAGTATCAGGCTTCCTTCTGTGTTATTAATTATTCTCAGCTTTAGCCTGTCTTTGCCTGTTTTGTAATATATATCAGTTTGCTTCTCTGAAGTGAGTGAATATTTTTTTAATAAACTTTTTATAAATCTTATTTCTCTTAAACTCCCGGGTTTATATTTTATCTCTAAATTTTTTTTCAAAAAATTTCATCTGATTAAAGAAGCAAATATAATATCATGAAAAGTGAAACTGAAACTTATTTAAGAAAATGAAAATTAAAATCATCCTTTAACAATTCCCCGCTCACTGGATTCAATAAAATTTATTATGGCTAAAATCTCAGGAGTCATTTCAAAATCATCTTTAATTTTTTTTACGGCATCTCCGAAATTGAATTCAGAATGATAGATCAGATCATAAGCTTTTTTCATAATGCTAATCTGTTCATTTGAAAATCCCTTTCTTCTCAGACCAATTACATTCAAGCCTTCATATTTCAGTGGATATCCGCCTGCAAGTATATAAGGAGGAAGATCTTTCACAACCCTGAAACCGCCGCCGACCATAACTCTTTCACCGATCTTTGAAAACTGATGAATCGCGACAGATCCACCGATAATTGTAAAATCATCTATGGAGACATGCCCTCCCATCTGAACGCTGTTTGCCAGTATCACATTATTACCTATCCTGCAGTCATGAGCGACATGCGCATAAGCCATAATGAAACAGTTGGTGCCTATGACGGTTTTCTTGCTGTGATTCGTACCGCGGTTCAGTGTGGCATATTCCCTTACGACGGTTCCTTCACCGATCTCAAGAGTAGTGACTTCTCCGCCGAATTTCAGATCCTGCGGAATTGTTGCGATCACAGCCCCGTGATGTATTTTCACATTATCAGATATCCGAGCTCCGTTTGCTATAAGAACATTTGACGCAATTTCCACATTATCACCGATCTCAACATCATCTTCTATTATTGTAAAACTTTTTACCGTAACATTTTTTCCAATCTTTGCTTTCTTGCTTATTTCAGTATTTGACATTTTTATAAGTTAAAAAAAAAATTCATAAATAAATTACCCGGCATAAACAAACTCAGCTGATAAAAATCACAAAGTTATTTCAACCAGTACGTCATCATCCTTAATATTCGTTTTTGTGATCATTTCTGCAATGAGTCCGAGTGACATGAACTGAACGCCGACAATAATAAGGAATATTCCTATTAAAAATAAAGGTCTGTCGCTTAAAGGTTTTCCTTCGAAGAATTTCAGAATAATGAGGTACAGCGATATAACAAAACCTGCGAAAGATGAGATCATCCCTATACTGCCGAAGAAATGCAGGGGACGTTTCATGTATTTATTTGTAAATACGACAGTCAGCAGGTCAAGGAATCCGTTAACAAATCTGCTTGCTCCGAATTTTGTAACACCGTATTTTCTTGCGTGATGCTTTACGGTCTTTTCGGTAACTTTGAATCCGGACAGATGAGCAATAGCCGGTATATACCTGTGCATCTCTCCGTAAATACTTAGTGATTTTACAACATCTTTTTTATATGCCTTCAGACCGCAGTTAAAATCGTGAAGCTTAATACCTGATAGTTTAGAAGTAAAATAATTAAAGAACTTGGAAGTATGTTTCTTTATAAAAGGATCGTATCTTATTTTCTTCCATCCCGAGACAAGATCAAATCCTGAGTTCAGGACTTTTATAAGATCCGGGATCTCTTCAGGATCATCCTGAAGATCAGCATCCATTGTTATGACTATGTTTCCCTTCGCTGCTTTGAAGCCTTTTGCCAGAGCAGCTGATTTTCCGTAATTCCTTCTGAGCTTAATACAATGAAACTTCTGGTTTTTCCTGTTAATGTCCTTTATTCTTGCAAATGAATTATCGGTGCTGCCGTCATCAATAAAGATCACTTCATAATTACATTTCAGAAAATCAAATACTTTTTCAAGCCCGAAACTCAGCTCTTTAAGCGATTCTTCTTCATTATAAAGAGGTATGACAACAGAGATCATTTGGTTATTTCTTACGACTCCGAAAGTATCAGAATTCTGCATTTGTAATTTCTTCTGATTTACTCTTTGCGGATGGTGAAGTCTGACAGGTCTTTTAGAAACTTCTTTTGGCTTATTTTGAGCTATAACCGGATTAACAGGCGATTCAGACTGTTTTGTTTGATGTATAATAGCTTTAACAGTTGGTTCAGATTGTTTTGAATGTTTTACATCCGGATTATCAGCTGTTTCAGATTGTTTTACCTGTAGCTCAATGGGTTTCTCCAGTGATTCTGAAGGATTTAAGGGATTGTCAGTATTTGAAGTCTCATCAGAGACTGTAATGTTATCGACCGGCTTCTTTTTTTTCTTATAGTAAAATCTTTTTCGTGTATGATCCATTAATCATTTGGAATTAAATCAGTTTTTTTTATTAAACTAACTTTTATATGAAATAAAATCAATTGAAATTAAAGAGAAACATCTGTAAGATACGGCAGTTATTGCGATTTATACCCTTTTAAAAAAAAGTTAAATCAGGTTTACTGATTATAAGCTAAATAGCTTCAAAAAGTTTTTATACAAGTAATAAATAATTTGCTGAAACTGATTTTCATGAAATAAAAAATATTTATATAACTTTTTCTGAACTAATGAGTATACAAAATAAGACATTTAAATTAAAATCACTCCGATAAGATTTTTTACATTTTCTAAACATACTTCAGCTTCAAAGTTTTACAAAAGAAACCAATTCTATTACCATGAATGACTTTTAATAGTTTGAATTAATAGTTAAGTTCCTATTGTCAAACGAAATCTAATTAAAAAAAAGAAAATATGATTTACATTTTACTTTTATTATAAAGTAAAAATGAAAGGAACCGAAAATGCAAAACAAAATGGCTGATGCACTCAGCGGATTAAAAGAAAAAAACAATATTCTGTGGGTAGATGATGAAATAGAATCTCTCAAGTCGAATATAATGTTTCTTAAACAAAAGGGTTATAATGTAAAGGAAGCAACAAATGGAGAAGACGGAGTAAACCTCATTAAGGATAATGAATTTGATCTGGTTTTTCTGGATGAAATGATGACCGGGATGGGCGGTCTTCAGACTCTTCTCGAAATAAAAGATCTTAAACCCAGCCTTCCGGTTGTAATGGTAACTAAGAATGAAACTGAAAGCCTGATGGAAGACGCAATCGGAAACAAGATCTCCGATTATCTGATTAAACCTGTAAATCCTACTCAACTATTACTTGTCTGCAAGAAAATGCTAGACTCAAAGAGACTTAAGGGCACTCAGGTTTCTAAAGATTACATTCAGGAATTCAATAAAATCTCCATGGCAATGATGGAAAGCCCTACATGGGAAGAGTGGATTGATATTCATCTGAAAATGACTCAATGGGAACTGGAGCTGGATGAACATCCTAATCTCGGATTAAAGGAAACCATACTTACACAAAAGCGCGACTGCAATACTGAATTTTCCAAGTTTGTAGAAAAGAATTATCTGAACTGGGTTAATTCAAAAACAAACAAACCCATTTTATCAAATGAGATAGTGGATAAATTTGTCATTCCGGAATTGAGCAGCGACAAATCGGTTTTCCTTTTTGTAATAGACTGCATGAGGATGGATCAGTGGATGGTTATGGAAAAATATCTGTATGAATATTTCAAGATAACAAAAGATTACCATTATTCAATACTTCCGACTGCAACTCCTTACAGCAGGAATGCAATATTTTCAGGTCTGTTTCCTTCTGAGATTGAGCAGCATTATCCTGAACTCTGGAAAAAAAATGATGATGACGAGAACAGCAAGAATAATTACGAAAGGGACTTTCTGATAAAGCTTCTTGAGAGAAGAAGGATCAAGCTCAGAAACGAAGTTAAATATACGAAGATAATGGATTCAAATTTCGGACGCGGGATTGAAAGCAAGATAATGTCATATACGCAAAATCATCTGAATGCTATAGTAATTAATTTTGTGGATATGATCGCTCATTCAAGAAGTGATAATGCAATTCTGAAAGAGATCGCGCCTGATGAATCAGCTTACCGATCGCTTACCGAATCCTGGTTCGAGCACTCCTCTTTCTTCGGAATGCTGAGACAATTATCAACACGGAAAGATGTAAAAATTATAATCACGACTGATCACGGTAGTATCAGATGTCTCCACGGTGTAAAAGCAATGGGTGACAGGGAGACTTCAACCAATCTGAGATACAAATGCGGAAGAAATGTAAAAGCTGATTCCAGGCATGCAATTTTTGTAAGGAATCCTATGGAATATAAACTGCCTAAACGAAACGGAGTTGTAAATTATATTATTGCAAAGGAAGATTTCTATTTTGTCTATCCGACCGATTATCATAAATATCTTAATCAGTACAATGATACGTTTCAGCATGGCGGAATTTCAATTGATGAAATGATCCTCCCCATAGTAACATTGGATCCTAAATAAAAGAAAAACTGAAGTTCGTTTAATTAATACACAAAAGCCGTTAATTTCTTAAATATTCTGTAAACTTTTCTGTGTAGTAATCTTTATATTTTTAAATTGAATTTATTATTTGAGCAAAGGAATAAAATTGATCTCATGTTCACCTGAAGAGACAATTTCTATTGGCTATGAGTTTGCAAAGGAACTGAAAGCCGGCGATATAGCAGGCTTGTATGGAAATCTTGGCTCGGGAAAGACTCAATTCGTGAAAGGAATCTGCGGATTTTTTAATGTTAAAGAAAAAGTTAGCAGCCCTACTTTCATTATTGTAAATGAATATTCCGGATTTAACAAAAACCCGGAGAACATTCTCAGGATCAATCATTTTGATCTTTACAGGCTGAAAAATATTTCAGAACTGAAAGAGATAGGACTGCAAAGTTATATAAATGATAATTCTGTCTGCGTAATAGAATGGCCTGAAATAGCAGATGAATTATTAAGAGGTAATATTACGAAAGTATATTTGCATCACGGTGAAAACGAGAATGAAAGAATCATAGAATACTGATTTATTAACATTTTATTTATATTCTGAGCATTTGGGAATATTATTAATTGACAGTTCATCAAAAAAGATTGAATTTGGTTATGCTGATAATAATGCCATTGTATTCCGGAAAGAACTGGAACCAGAATTCAATGCTGATAATCTGACATATTTCATCAAAGATATTTTTGTAAAAGAGAATATTGAATTTAATGAAATTGAGTATGTCGGACTTTCCAATGGTCCCGGTTCTTTTACAGGGCTGCGCATAGGATCTGCAATTGCAAAAGGAATTTGTTTTTCTTTAGGCAGCAAATTAATTGCTGTTCCGACGCTTGATCTTATTGCAAATAAATTCAAACCGGAATCAATCCGGTCATCAGAATTTACCGGCAGCAGAATTACTTCTCTAATATTTTCCAATACTAAAACCTGCGAGTTTTATTTTGCTGAATACAGATTTGAATCCGGGAAACTTAAAAGAATTTCAGATTACAGGATTGATATTCCTGTGAATTTTATTAAAGGTGAATGTTATTTTATAATTAATGAAAAATTTGATCTTTCTATAGTCAATGATTTTCTGAATAAACTAATTGACGTTTCAGATCTGTCAAATTTGGATTCTCTGTTTGAATTAGCATCAGAGCAGATCAATAAAAATATTATAAGCGAATACAGAACTTCCGAACCCTTTTATATGAAAGAGTTTATTCCTAATATTTGATTTTATTTTGGAGTTTAGGTTAAGTATTTTCAATCATACAAAAAAATATCATGGCATGGTTTAAAAGATCCAAAGAAAATATTGCAACAGCTACACAAAAAACAGATGTACCTGACGGAACATGGATAAAATGTCCGGAGTGCGGAGAAATGTTGCACAAAAAACAATGGGAATCTAACTTATATCTTTGTACAAAATGCAGTCATCATTTCAGAATAGGCAGTGAAGAATATTTCAAGATACTTCTCGATGAAAATTCCTTCAAAGAAATGGATAAAAAAATGCGTTCTATGGATCCTCTGGAATTCGAGGATACCAAGCCTTATAAAAAACGCCTCGAAGAGACCATAAAAAGTACAAATCTTTTTGATGCAGTAAGAATCGGCACGGGAAAAATCAATGATGTAGACGTTGTAATTGGCTGTATGGATTTCACTTTTATCGGAGGCAGCATGGGAAGTGTAGTCGGAGAAAAAATTAGCCGAGCGATTGACAGGTCTATAAAAACAAAGAACCCGCTGATAATCATATCTTCAAGCGGTGGAGCAAGAATGATGGAAGGTGCAATTTCCCTTATGCAGCTTGCCAAGACAAGTACAAAGCTTGCAAAACTGGATGAGGAAAAGATTCCGTATATTTCCATACTTACCAATCCCACGACAGGCGGCACAACAGCATCTTTTTCCATGCTCGGTGATTTTAATATAGCTGAACCTAAAGCGCTTATTGCTTTCGCCGGACCGAGAGTCGTAAAACAGGCAACGGGCAAGGACCTTCCTTCCGGATTTCAAAGAGCGGAGTTTTTACTTGATCACGGTTTCATTGATTTTATTGTCAGCCGCAAAGATATAAAAGAAAAGATCTCGCAGATCCTCAATTTAATAATGGCTAAATGAAAGTAATAAAAGAAATCTCAGCTATTCAGGATATTTCTGATTATTACAAATGTACAGGGAAAAAAGTGGCTCTTGTTCCTACTATGGGTTACCTTCATCAGGGTCATACTTCACTCATGATAAAAGCAAAAGATGAGAATGATATTGTAGTTGTTAGTATTTTTGTAAATCCGACACAGTTCGGCAAAGGAGAAGACTTCGACAAATATCCGAGAGACTTTGCCAGGGATTATCACATTTGTGAAAAGGCAGGCGCTGATTATATATTTAATCCGGAGACAGATGAAATGTATAAACAAAATCCTGCTGCTTCTGTTGTCATTTCAGGTATTTCCGATAAACTTGAAGGCAGGATCCGTCCCGGACATTTCAATGGCGTTGCTACTGTTGTGACCAAACTTCTTAATGCCGTCAAACCTGATAAATTATATTTAGGTCAGAAAGATGCACAGCAGAATATTGTCATAAAGAAACTGATCACGGATCTGAACATCGACACTAAAACCGTTATATGCGAAACTATGCGTGAAGAGAGCGGTCTTGCCATGAGTTCAAGAAATACATATTTATCAAATGATGAGAGGAAGAATGCGGCGATATTGTATTCTATTTTGAATGAAGGGAAGAAAATGATATTGAAAGACAATATTGCTTTTATTGAAGATATAAAAAAGCATGTAGCCGGGATTCTGAAAGACAGAGCTCCTGAATTTGAACTCCAGTATTATGAGATCACTGATAATACAGAACTTAATGAGATCAAAGACATAAAAGAATACGAAGGGGATGTGTTAATATCATTAGCAGCAAAAACTGTCAGTACAAGACTCATTGACAATATTATTTTTTACAAAAAAAGAAGTTAGAAAAGAATATATTTATCTTATCTGATAAACCGGATTTTATATAAATTCTCATATTCCCCTGATAAATAAAACATTCTTAAAATCAGATTTATTTATATAAAATCTATTCTCATAATATTTATTAATTATTTTTTTAATGAGTAAAAAACTTGCTACTGTAATAATGGCGGCCGGAAAAGGCAAACGTATGAGAAATCCTGACAGATCAAAAGTTATGTACGAACTGAAAGGCAAACCTATTATACAATATGTAATCGAACTTTCCGAAAAAATAAATTCAGAGCTGATAATTCCGATAGTGGGACATCAGAAGCAATCAGTAATGGATTTTATAAGAGATAAATTTTCCGGCAGCACAAACATAATAAAATTTGCAAATCAGGATGAGCAGCTGGGAACAGGTCATGCTATTATGCAGACAGAAAATATTCTTAATAATTTCAGCGGAGACGTACTTATACTATCCGGAGATGTGCCGATGCTCAAGTACGGAACTGTTCTGTCATTTCTTGATTTTCATTACAATAATAATTTTGATGCATCATTAATTTCTGCAGTTTTTAAAGACCCTTCCGGTTACGGCAGAGTGCTAAGAGATAACGAAGGAAAATTTTATGACATCAGAGAAGAAAAGGACTGCAGTGAAGATGAGAAGAAGTGCTCTGAAATAAATTCAGGTATATATATCATTGATAATAAAATTCTGTTCGAAGCTCTTAAGACACTTAAAACAGATAATGCGCAGGGTGAATATTATCTTACTGATGTATTTAAATATTTCAAAAATTCTGGGAAAAATATCGGAGCTTTTCCGGTCGCAGATGCAGTTGAAATCAGCGGAATAAATACTGTTGAACAGCTTGAAGAACTTGAAAAAACCTTTACTAATAAATAGGAATTAATAATTAGGAATTACGAATTA
>CAZLOL010000035.1:16300-22225 GCA_964561045.1 uncultured Ignavibacteriaceae bacterium
ATTGTCAGAAATCATCGCATCAGTTTCGGGAATAAGAGGGATCATCGGAGACAGTTTAACTCCTCAGAATATTATTAAATTCACATCTGCTTTTGCTCAGTACTGCAGAAGGAATTCCAAAAGTAAAAATTTAAGAATAGCAGTTGGCAGAGACGGAAGACTATTCGGGGATATTATTGAGCAGATGGTTCTCAGCAATCTTGCATTAAGCGGATTCGAAGTTATAAACATTGGGATAGCCCCCACTCCAACAGTTCAGATTGCAACCGAAGATTTGAAATGTGCAGGAGGTATCTCAATTACAGCTTCCCATAATCCTCAGATCTGGAACGGATTAAAGTTTTTAAATCCGGACGGAACATTTCTTGACGATAAGCAGGTAAGAGATTTTCTGAAAATTGCATCAGAAGGAAAATTCACTTATGCTGACATAAAAGATCTGAAAACGGCGCGGAATGATTTTTCTTGGCTTGACAGGCATATAAAGAAAGTTCTCAATCAGAAAATACTTAACATAGATAAAATAAAGAAAAGAAAGTTTAAAGTTGTTGTTGATGCGGTAAATTCCTCCGGTTCAGTAATTGTTCCAAGGCTTCTGGAAAAACTCGGATGCAGGGTTATCAGGCTTTTTTGTGACGGAAGCGGTGTATTTCCTCACACTCCCGAACCAATCCCTGAAAACCTGAAGTTGCTTTCCTCTGCTGTAAAGAAGCACAAGGCTGATATGGGAATTTCAGTAGATCCGGATGCGGACAGACTTGTATTGATCACTGAAAAGGGCGAGCCTTTCAGTGAAGAAAATACTATTACTGCTGTAGCAAATTTTGTTTTGAAAAATACAGTATCGAAAAATAAAAGCGTAACAGTGAATTTGTCGACATCAAGATCAGTGGATGATATTGCCATAAGAAATAATGCCGGAGTATTCAGATGTCCTGTAGGTGAAATCAATGTGGTGAAGGAGATGCAGAAAAACGGATCAGTAATTGGCGGCGAAGGCAGCGGCGGCGTAATTTATCCGGAACTTCATTACGGAAGAGATTCCATAATTGGAATTGCTTTGATCTTAAACGAATTCGCAGACAGAAATAAAAAAGTCAGTGAATATAAGAATTCACTACCTGAATATTTCATATCAAAAACAAAACTTGAAAACATAAAGGATCCCGGAATGATTTTGAAATTCTTTGAAAAAAAATACAGTAAGAATAAGAACGTTATTAGGATATGGAAGAATGACGGACTCAAAATAGAATTCAATAATTTCTGGGTTCATATGAGAAGATCCAATACAGAGCCGATCATAAGAATAATAACTGAAGCTGCATCAAAAGCAGAAGCAGAAAAATTGCAGATAAGATTTTTAAAATATTAATCCGGCATTTTTTATTTTTACATTTCTGATACTTAATAACAGGGTTATAATAATCATTAATACAAATAAAAATAGCCGGAACCAAAAATCTGCTTCCGGCTAAAATAAAAATATTAAACTCACGAAACTTATTTCACAAGAAGCATTTTCTTTGTATCGGAAAATTCTCCGCTCTGAAGTTTATAATAATAAAGACCGCTTGATAAATTGCTTCCGTTAAAATTTATTGAATAACTTCCGGGGTTTTGTCTTTCACTTACCAAAGTTGCAACTTCTTTTCCTAATTCATTATATATTTTTAATGTAATAAAATTACCTTCAGCTAAATTATAGCTTATAACAGTCGAAGGGTTGAACGGATTGGGATAATTCTGTGAAAGAGAATACTTCTCAGGAATCTCCGCTGTGCCTGCTATGGATGTAGGAGTATTATTGTATCCGGTTAATTTTATGTTATCAATAAATATACCGTCCGCCACTACCGATCCGTTGCTGACCATAGAAAACCTGATCTTTAAATTAGTTGTGCTGTTTGCAAGAGAAGAAATATCGAGAACTTCTCTTGTCCAGCTGCTCACAGTTTTATTATAAAATTTAGCCGATTTCCAGGTTGCTCCGTTATCGCCGGAAATATCGACATAAGCATTATCAAGTGTATCAATAGTATGTTTATACCAGAAGCTGAGTTTTAGTACAGGACTTGCGGAGACATTCAAAGCTGTAGTAAGAGTCAGTGATCTTGTAGTAGCATTTGAATAATTCCCGGTCGGGCTGTCGGCGAAAGAATTGTTAGGTGAATAATACTGTGTTGTAGTCAAACCCCACCCGCCTGATGCTGTCCATCTTGTAATTCCATTCTCCGCACTGTCGAGGAATATAACACTTCCGCCTCCCACAGGAATATACACGTCCTGAAGATATACCGTGTTTACATTATCCTGTTTAATTATAAGTGTTGCCTTTATAGCTGAATTTAAAGCAGCCGCAGCCGATATATTAAAGCTGAAAGTTAAACTGTCTTCTGAAAAAGAAGAAACATTCGGATAAGAGAAAGCTCCTGTACCGATATTAAGCAATGGACTTTGTGTTGTTAATTCTATCTTTACATTCTGCGCATTCATCAGACCTTTATTTTTAAAGTTGACTTTTAAGTTGCCGGATTCTCCCGCTGTATATTGTTCCTTATCTAAATTTGATTTTACAGGAGCAACGTAAGGACCGCAGGCCATGGCAAAATAAATATTCTGCGTAAGTGTGCTTCCTGCAAGTATCAGTATCCTTGACTGCAAAGGCCAGAATCCGTCAGATGAAGTTCCGACTTCGGGTGTCATTGCAAAAGCTTTACTGTGTCCGGAATCATTATAATACCAGTCATCTGTCACTCCCCTTACACCATAATTAACCGTCTGATTGGATCTTCCAAGAGTAAAGTGATTATTCAAAACCATGTCCTGCGAAAGTCCCTGATAAATTTTTTCATCAGGACTCGGCGCATCCACATATCCCCATGGACGGATCAGATAGTTTCCGTAAGTATGATAGCTTAACACACCTTTGAAATTTCTTGAATTTACAAAGTTCATTGCATTTTGAGTTTCCGGTTCTGAGAATGGCGAAGTTCCTCTGTATGTATCGCTTGTCGGATCTGTTGACGATCCGTTGTTTGTTGAATTCCAGAATGCATAGATTCCGTAATTTCTGTTTAAGTCAATTCCGTAACTTCCGCCGGTATTTAATTTTCTGTTCTTACGCCACATGCCTCCTCCGTTTGGATTGGTCGAGCGGTTGTATTCATATCCGTCCGGATTAAAAACAGGAGTAAAATATAATTCCCTGTTTTCAAGAATGTAAGTAGCGATCGGATCAATATTATAGTTTTCAAGCAACCAGTATATGAAATAAATATTCTGCTCCATGCTCATGGGCTCTCTGGCATGTATAAGCGAGTGAAACCAGACTTCAGGTCTTCCGGTAGTTGTGTTGGGATTATTTGAAACCCTGACCGTCCACATAGCGCGGCTTTCAAGTGAATTACCTATTGAAAATTTTTCTGAAATCAAATTCGGATATTGTATTCTCATGGAATCAAGCTTGTTTACAACTTCTGCATAAGTCAGATATCCGCCCATTGTTCCGAATATAGAATGGCTGACACTGAATTCTTCTGCTGATCTTTGAATTGCATCTTCTATTTCTGCAGGAGTCATTTTATGCTGATCATTATAGTAAGTCTGAAAATCTTCTATAATTGTTTCATATAAGATACCGGATCTCTTAAGCATTTCTATTTCTGATGAAGATAGCCATGTTTCCAGAAACTCCCCGTTATGAAATTCCGCGTGATCAAGAAATAATCCGTTGTCATTTATTCTCTTCATATCCTGTTCATTGCTTACGAAGACCTTTAATAAAGAATATTTCTGCTGCTGTTCAGTATTAATGTTCTGTGAGTATGATTTATCCGCAGAAGCAGACAAAACAGAAATAAATAATATTGCAGTTAAGATCAATTTCACATCTGAAATAAATTTTATCATTATATTTGAATTGGGATTGTTAAAATAAATTCCCGCCTTACTTTATCAATAATAAAGCGAGGGGGAAGAATAATTTATTAAGATATTTTTTTGTATACAAAGTTAAGCATTCTGAATTCCTTAATCAATTCCAGTCTTTGGAAAATTTCATACTTCCTAATTTCAGTTCATTTTATAATAGTTGTTTGTGCATTTAAATTGAAAATCAATTGCAGTCCCTGAATTGCAATATTGAAAGCGTTTAACTTAAATTAATATATAAGACAGTACTTAAAGTCCTGTAAGGGCGGCAGCGCCAAGCAAACCTATGGATTCATTTTTGATAATATATACAGGAGACATTTCCGTAAGATAGCTAAGTCTGCCTTTGTTCAAATAAGATCTTAGAAATGTACCATCTGCAAGTTTATCCTGAATTTTCAATGGTATGCTGCCTCCGAGATAAACTCCGCCCGTTGCTTTATAATTCAAAACCATATTGCCTGCCTGTGCACCGAGTACGGATGCAAATATATCCAAAGCTTTTTCACAGATCTCACTTGTTTTGTTCATTGCTTCTTCAGATATAACGGCAGCTTCATCTTCATATTTCATTCGCTCCATGATCCTGTCCGTTACTTCCGCATAACCGGAATCTTTTAAAAAGTTAAATATATTTACCAGTCCCATTCCGGAAGCAACTCTCTCATAACTGACATGTCCGAAGATCTTTTGAAGATATTTAAAAAGATTGAATTCGAGTTCATCAGAAACTGCAAAGTCAGTATGACCGCCTTCGGTTGCGACTATTTTATAGTTTTCGTCAGTATAAATAAGCGCTGCCTGCCCCAGACCAGTTCCCGGCGCAATCACAGCTTTATTTCCTTCTTTTATTTTCCCGTCACCATTAAATAATCTGATCAGATCATTTTCTTCAAGCAATGATACTCCTGCTGCAATTATTTCAAGATCGTTTGCAAGCCTGAAGTATGGAATATTCAGATTTTCCGAAAGAATTTTTTCATCCATAAGCCACGGAAGGTTTGTTGATCTGCCTATACCATTGATTACCGTTCCGGCAATTCCAATACAAGCTGAATCAATTTTATTCTCTTTATCTTTTAAAAATGTCCGAATGATTTGTTCTAATGATGAAAAATCCCTGCTTGGAAATCTCTGTGAAATAATTTTCTGAAAATTTCCATTATTTTTAATGAATAAGGCAAGGTCTGTCTTCGTAGCTCCGGCATCACCTGATAAGATCATTTTGTTTTAAAAGCTTATTTTATCTATAAATTTAAGATGAAATTTTTTAATTTGAATTCAGCGATTAAGATAAAGATAATCTGACTGAACAAATATAACTTAAGGCATAAAATAAAAATATTCATATCAACTTAAATTATCATTACTTTATACGAAATTTAATTCAAGATTAAGCGGATCTGAAAAACATAATGAAAATTACATATTTTATTAATAACTTTATATTTTGAATGTGTGTATTTTTAACACACTGAATTTTATTAGTGATGATATTTACCACAATGAATAAATAAAAAATCGATTTTTTTAATCATATTTTAGATTTAAAGTCAGGCATTGAAATTGCACTTAATTATAAATACCGAATTATTTCTAAATCTTAAATTAAGGAGAAAGTCATGAAAATCTTTGGTAAAAAAGCTTATCCTGTTTTTTCCGGTCCACTATGTGTCAAACGATTTCTTTTGATCCTTACCGTTTTAATAACCGGATTAATATTTCTTCAATATTCAGGCTGCAGTGAAAATCCTACAGACCCTGTAGAGCCAAATCCTCCGGGATCACAGAATATTGGAACATTAATTGCCACTCCCGACGTGTTAATTGCGAATGTCAGCGATACAATCCTTGTCAGGCTGACAGCAGCAAGCGGAATTTATTTTACGGATTCGCTTGCAACATTAGTAAAAGTCGACGGCATTAATAATGAGATATCAGAAATTGGAATTTTACTTGACAATGGTGATTTGGATAACGGTGATGATATAT
>CAZLOL010000036.1:0-22169 GCA_964561045.1 uncultured Ignavibacteriaceae bacterium
GTTTTATTACTCTTATTTACATTTCCTGAAATGCTATTGCGAATTTTGAATAAAAGGAAAAACCACAGGGGGTTCGATTATTAAAGAAAGATTAAAATCATTTTCTAAAATATCAGTATCAACTTTTGCAAATATTATATTTGGAATAATAAGAACCAAAATATTTGCTGTTGTTCTGGGTGTCTACGGTGTGGGTCTGGTTTCTCAATTTACAAATTTACTGGGTTTGCTGAATTTTGTGGTTCCTCTGGGATTACCTATGAGCATGACCAAATATGTATCTGAAAATGATGAGGAAAAAAAGGATCTTGGAGAGAAAGCATTTGAAAATTCTTTGAAACTTATACTAATTTCATCTTTTATATTTTCATTCTTTTTGATATTGTTTTCTTCACAAATCGCTTTAATTCTTACAAATGATTCATCGTACAATATTTTTGTAATTATAATAGCATTATTTGTACCTACATCCTCTCTATCTGCGCTTTTGGAAGCTTATATAAGAGGTCTCAAGAATATCAGTTTACTGACAAAGTTTCTTTTGATTTCCTCCTCAATCTCATTATTATTTACTATACCAATGGTTATATTTTTTAATGTATGGGGAGCAATAATATCAATATCCGGCAGTTCATTGATAATTTTAATAGTTTATATAATTTTATTCAAAAAAGCCAGAATACCATTAAAGATCTCTTTTAAAAGTTGGTTTGATATAGAAATCACCAAGAAATTATTCAAGATAGGAATAGCAAGTCTTCTAATCGGAGCAATTAATCAGCTTACTTTTTTAATAATCAGAATAATCACTGTAGATAATTTCGGACTTGAAGAAAACGGGATTTATCAGAGCGTATTATCTATATCTTTGAATTATTTTAGTTTTCTGTTTGTATTTCTGTCAAATTATTCTTTCCCAAAGATTAATGAGATAAAAGATGATTTGAAGTTTCTAGAAGAAATAAATGAAACATTCAGAATATTTTTATTACTGTTAGTCCCTTTAGTCGGATTCATTATAGTATTCAGGATATTTTTAGTTAATATATTCTTTTCGAATGCATTTATTAATTCTGTGAGTCTGTATAAATATCAATTTACCGGTGATTTTTTCAAAGCACTTTCATGGGTAATAGGGTTATGGTTGATACCAAAGAACAAAATATTCCTCTGGGTAATTTTAGAGCTTATAACCTATTCTATTTTTCCACTGGTTTATATTATTCTGATTAAAAACTTGGATTGGGGTATTGAGAGTGCTTCAATTGCTTATCTTGTATCCAATTTCGCACATTATATTCTTAATATTTATTTCATAAAAAGGTTTCTGAAGTATAAGTTTTCTAAATCCAATAATTATATGTTCTTTTTAAGTTTGATCTGTATTATTGCCATAATAGGTATTAGCGAATGGAATATTTATGCAGGCTATATAATTCTGATTCCATTATTGGTTGTATGGTTTAAAAAGGTTGGTAATGAAAACGAAAAGAAAATTTTAAAATCTCTGTTGATAAAAAGATGAACCTGTCTTTCATTAATTTCAACGGGAAATGCTTATATATTACTTTATTAAAAATCAAACTTATGATATGAATATTTTAATTTACATTTCAATATAATTT
The DNA here is from genome assembly GCA_964561045.1 of uncultured Ignavibacteriaceae bacterium. Taxonomy (GTDB): domain Bacteria; phylum Bacteroidota; class Ignavibacteria; order Tepidaquicellales; family Tepidaquicellaceae; genus JAGPCH01. Next base: position 1,626 of record CAZLOL010000036.1, read on the forward strand.
ATTACGATGTCCCAAATATTAAAAAAGAATATTTTATTTGTAAATCACAGTTCTGAAATCACAGGAGGTGCAAATGATGAATTTATCAGATTGCTAAAATATTTTAGTGAATTTAAGGATGAATACAACATTTATGGTTTATTTCCTGAAGGTCCCAATGCAGTAAATTATTCAATATTCTGTAAAGAATGGAAGACATACCCGACATATTTTTTCCCGGTAATATCCGGAAATATTATCCATTATATCGGATATATAAAGAATTATTTTGTTCAAAAAAAAGTAACAAAAGAATTTTTAAAAAATAATCAATTCGATATTTGTATTTTAAATGTAGTAGTAATGTTATGGTTGACTATATTATTGAAAAATAATAATTCTAAATGTTTAATATTTATAAGAGAAAAGATCGAACCAAATATTGTAAGAAAGATATATTATAAAATAATCAATAAATATGGTGATTTTTTTGTTGCTGTATCAGACTCATTAAAGTCAGACTTTAAAGATTCCACAAAAAATAAGAATATTATAACACTTTATTCATCTATAGAGAAAGACCTGCATTATAAAGAATATTATGCAGACTTTAAAAGAAAGCTCAGGGATTTAAAAATATCAGATTTAGTTTTTGGTAGTCAGTTAAAATTTATAAATGTTGCTGCTATAGAAGACAGGAAAAATCAAATTCTCATACTGGAATCTTTAAATGTATTAAAAGAAAGAGGCTGTCAATTACCTATTTTTTTCTTTATTGGGGGAGATCTGGAAGGTAAATATGCTGTTAAATTAAAAAAATTCACATCATTAAAAAATCTTAGCGGTAATTGTTTCTTTTTGGGAAGAGCTGACAAAAATTTTTTATATAATTTGCTTTCATTTATGGATTGTATGGTAATTGCATCAAAGAGTGAGGGCTTACCTCTTGTAATGGTTGAGTCGTTAAGATTTAAGGTTCCTTTAATAACTACAAATGTAGGTGGCATAAAAGATATAATAAGAAACGGCTATAACGGTATTACATTTGGATTAGATAAAAATGAACTTGCAAATGCAATAAGTGAAGTTTTAGATAATAAAATTTTACGAAATGAGATCTCAGAAAGCGGATATAAGACTTATAATGAAAAATTTAATCTTGAAAGAAATCTTCATAATATTAAGGCTATTGTAGATAATTTAATAACAAATTGATTTCTGATGGAAAAAATAAAATGTAAGATTTGCGGAAATGTTAAGGGTAACAAAATTTATAATATTAAGGAAATGCATTTTGGTATCGGGGAAGTATTTGAATATTTCGAATGCAGCAAATGTAATTGTATTCAAATTAAGGATATTCCGGAAAATCTTAGTTTATACTATCCTGTAAACTATTATTCTTTTAATTGTATAAACGAAAATTATATTTCAGGAATCAGAGAAAGAATTCATAAATATTTTAAAATAAAAAGAGATCGACAAATTATTGATAAAAGTGACTTGATTGGTTTTATCATAAGTAAAATGAAACCGGTAACAAATCAGAAATTGAATTCTCTTAAAGATCTTAATTTAAAAATATCTGACAATATTTTGGATGTCGGCTGTGGTAATGGTGAATTTCTTTTTGAATTGAAGGAACTGGGTTTTAAAAATCTCAAAGGTATAGACCCATTTTTAATGGAAAAAATAGTATATAAAAACGGATTGATAATAGAAAAAAAGAGAATTGAAGACTTGTTAGATTCTGAGAATAAATTTGATTTAATAATGTTTCATCACGTTTTAGAACATATTCCAAATCCAATGGATATTTTAAAAATTTGTTATAAATTACTTAATGCAAAAGGGGTTTTATTAATCAGAGTGCCGGTTTCAGAAGCATTGGTATGGAAAGAATACAGAGAAAATTGGGTTCAGCTGGATGCACCCAGACATTTGTATATCTTTTCCCGGGATTCCATAAATTTACTTGCCGGAGAATCCTGTTTTAAAATAGACAAGATAGTTTTTGATTCAAATGAATTTCAGTTTATTGCAAGCGAACAATATAAAAACGGCATTACTCTTCTAAATGAGAAATCGTATTATGTGAATGTCATGAAGAGTGGTTTATCAAAAGAAAAAATAAATTATTATAAAAAATTATCCAAAGAATTGAACTTTAAAAAAGAAGGTGACCAGGCAATATTCTATCTTTCAAAGAAAAATCCTGCCGAATAGCTTTAAGCTGAAGCAAAATTAAAATATTTTGACCAGAAATTGTAAAGGTACGTATTCAATATATCAGAAAAAATCATTTTTAGTAAAATATGTTAAAGACAATATTTAATGAAGTATTTACAAACAGGGTTTTGAAATTAATATTCTGTTCGGTTTTTCTAAATAAATATTTAATTGGAAAATTTAATTATATTTATGAGTTTTCTCCTCATATATTTCAGGAAATGTTTATACGGTTATCAAATGCCCCAGATTATAATTTTTGTTGGACAATTTATCTTAAAAACGGAAAGAAAGTAAAAGTAAATATTGCTAAAAATTATCCTCCTTCATTTGCATTTGCAATCAGTTACAAATGGCATGATTTAGGTCTTAGGAGGCTGGAAACAGTTCTTCAGGAAAATTATTCACAGGACTATTGCTATTTGGATATTGGCGCAAATCATGGACTAAGGTCAATATATGCATTAAGTACAGGTCGATTTACTTACTTGTTTGAACCTAATAATAATTTAAATTATTTTGTTATAAATTTGTTTCAATTAAATTCCTATCAAAAATATAAATTAGAAAACAAATGCTTATCAGATAAATCAGGATTATTGAAATTTTATCTTTCCCCAAGCACTTATTTAAGTTCTTTAAGCAAAGAGAATGCACTTCAGGACAATGAAAAAGGTGAGGTCAGAGAAATAGAGGTCCAGGTAATTACCGTGGACGAATATTTTCAGGGAAAAAATGATAAAATCGGAATCATAAAGATTGATGTTGAAGGACATGAATATGAAGTTTTGAAAGGTGCAATAAATACACTGATAAAATTTAAACCGGCAATAATTGTTGAAATTCTTGCTGAAAGCAAGAAGAAAAAACAATTATATTACATGATGAAAACACTTGGATATCAATGTTATGCAATAAAAAATAAAAATATGTTAACCCTGATAAAATATGAAAAGGAGAACATTTTTGAGGATACACATTTTGCAAATAATTATTTATTTACACTAAATGAAGAATATCTTTCCGAAGCAAAAATAATTAGTTCAGATAAATATATTTGAAAATGCTGGTTTCCATTATTATTGTAAATTACAATACTGCTAAACATTTACGGGAATGTCTTTATTCTATAGACTTGTATCTAAGCTCTGTAGAGAAAGAAATAATTGTTGCGGATAATTATTCCCCTGAAAGGGAAATAGAAAACATAGCAGAAGAATTTAAGAATGTAAAATTCATATTCAGAAGAACAAATGAAGGTTTTGGAACCGGGTGTAATGATGCAGTTAGTGTTTCAAAGGGAAAATATCTGTTGTTTTTAAATCCTGACATAAGACTCCTAGATAATTCGATTAAAATATTAATCGACAATATAGAAAACTCTGAAGATAGCGGTGTTTATTCAGGGTTGTTAACAGATAAAAATAAAAACCCTATATATTGTTATAACAAATTCCCGGATCTTTTATGGGAATTTTACCACTTTATCGGCTTTGGATATGAAAGAAAAATTGAAAAATTGCTTCAGAGAAAGGAAATTTTGGAAGGGAAAGAATTCAGTACCGACTGGTTTCATGGAGCATTTCTTTTGATTAAGAAGATTGATTTTTTATCTGTGGGCGGATTTGATGAAAATTATTTCATGTATTATGAGGACGTAGAGCTTTGTTACAGAGTAATAAAAAAATTAAACAAAAAGAATATTTGTTTTCCGGAGGTAAAAATTTATCATCACACACAATCTTCACTCGAATCTGAAAAAACCGATGATGTTTATATTTTCCATATGCACAGGGGTAAGTTAATATTTATTAAAAATTACAATTTATTTAAAAAAAATTCTATATGGCTGCTTGGACTAATTTCGGTTATTTTAAGAATTATTATTCTCCCTATATGGACAAAATATAAAGGAAAAAGAAAGTTTAAATTTTATCAGCTTTCCAAAGTAATGAAATTATATATCAGTAAAGGATACCTGAACAGAAGTAAATATGAATACATTAATAAATAATTTCAGGATTGTAAAAAGAAAAATAAAAAAATGAATTATGTAAATCTAATTTTACTTTCATCAACTTGGGAGCTTAGTCATCGAAAAGGTTTATACACACATTTAAATAAAAAACTGTCCGAATGGAGTGAAGTAATTTTTATTGAATCACCTTTCTCACTGCTCATTCATACATTCATAAAATTCAGATCAAGAGTTTTAAGGAATTTTAAAAGGGAATCAACAGACGATAGTATAAAAACATTCATGCCGATAATTATTTTCCATCATAAAATATGGAACAAGTTTCAATTTACATTGAAAATTGACTCAATATTACTGGCATTTCAGACAAAAAGATTTTTAAAAAAGAAACATTCATTACGAAAGAAATTGATCTGGGCATCTTATCCCTTTGATTATCCTTTTATTGAGTTGATGGAACCTGAATTTAGAATATACGATTTTTATGATAATTTTAATTATGATGAGGATGGTAATTTTAATCCTAGTAAAAACTATTTTAACAAACTCATTATTGAAAAATCGGATATAGTTTTTTGTACAGCAATAAAATTATATGAATTTGCTAAAATTATGAATGCAAATTCATACTACCTACCAAATGGACATAATATAAATTTCTCTAATCAGGAACATAATATTGATCTGAAACTGAATGGGAAAGTAATTGGATATTTGGGAAATATAAGAGACTGGATTGACTTTGATCTTGTGAAAGAGCTTGCTATGAGATTGAACCATGAACAATATTTGGTATTCATAGGACCTGTTGAAAAAAGTGTGTTAAAAGAAATTACCCTTTTGAAAAAGAACAAGCAATTTAGACATTTAGGAGCAGTGAAATACAATGAAATATTCAGCTATATTAAAAATTTTGATATTGGAATTATACCGTTTAAAACAAATAATTTTATGAATGGTGTCTTTCCGAATAAGTTCTTCGAATATGTAGCAAGTAATATAACTATTGTAACAACGGATCTTCCTGATATGAGCCAGTATAAAAATGTAATCAATATTGCTAAAACTCAAGAAGAATTTATAAATATGTGTTTGGTGGATAGAAAAGAATTAATTATGGATTTAACTATTTACGATAAAATTAAATCGGAGTCATCCTGGGACCTGAGAGCAGAATTCATGAATAATAACATAAAAAAGTTACTTACTTTTAAATAATTAAAATTAAATGATACCAAACTTATTTCATTTTTGCTACGGCTTGGCTGAAGATTTTGGAGGCAAACCTTTTTCGCTGGTTCATTTTCTCGCAGTAAAATCTGCTTTAGAAGTGAATAGACCGGATGAAATATTTTTCTATTATACATATGAGCCGAAAGGTGAATGGTGGGATAAGACAAAAGAAATTGTAACAATGGTAAAAGTTATTCCTCCGGATATGATTTTTGGAAATGAATTGGTTCATGTAGCACATAAAGCTGATATTTTAAGACTAAATATATTAATAGAAAAGGGAGGGATATATATGGATCTTGATACAATTTCAAAGAAATCTTTTGCACCATTATTAGATAATAAATTTGTGATTGGAAAACAGGGAAAATGGAGAAAAATGGGACTTTGTAATGCTGTAATGATGTCGGAAATGAATTCCGGTTTTGCTAAAATATGGCTAAATGAGTATAAAAATTTTCGTTCAAAAGGCAAAGATAAATACTGGGCTGAACACTCAGTTTCTGTTCCACTTAAGTTATCCAAATACCATCCAAATTTATTACATATAGAGAATTATGATAGCTTTCATTTCCCGCTTTATTATTCATTTAGTTTAAAAAAACTATTTGTAGAAAACAATAATTATCCTAATGCTTACTGTCACCATTTATGGGAAGGAGGATCTTGGGAAAAATATCTCAAAAATCTTACTGTTGAAAATATATTCAAATATGATACCACCTATAACGTGATCGCAAGAAAATTTCTAAAATGATAATATTATTAGTATTATAAAAAGTGCAGTAACATTAATCAGGTACTGTTTAGGAATAATTGGTAACCAATAAAGAATTGTTTAATAGATTTATCAAACTTAATTTTCCTAACTAAATATAAAAGAATGAATTACTTAAAAAATTTCTCACTCGTTTTTACAGTGTTTTGTAATTTAATATTTTCATCATGTGCTTTTAAAAGTATTGAAAAAGAGAATTATAAATGGAAAATCACTTTCGAAGACAATTTTGATACTTTCGATAACTCAAGATGGATTACGCATCATGAAAACGGAGAAAGAACAATTTGGTCAAACAATGAGCTTGAATTTTATACTGATGAAAATGTAAAAGTGGAAAACGGAATATTAAAATTATCTGCGAATAAACAGAGTATTTTGGGAAAAGATACTTACGGTGAAAAACAATTCCCATTTACTTCCGGAATGGTTTGTAGTTCCAAAGGATTTTTACAATCATACGGAAAATGGGAAATTAAAGTAAGATTCCCGTTCAAAAAAGGATTCTGGCCGGCATTCTTTTTAGTACCAATACAAAGACCAACTTTACCGGAAATAGATGTATTCGAATATTTCGGAGTTTATAAAAATAATATTACAATGACAGAGCATTGGGGTATTGATTACCCGAATTCGGAATTAACATCCAAAGCTCCCTTTTATAATAAGAAAGCTAAGAGTATTGATGGAGATTTCTCTGACAGGTGGATGATTTGGGAATTCGAATGTTTTCCAAGCAATATGATTTGGAAATTAGATGGGAAGAAAGTGTTCGAGTCAAATGAAGGAATTCCAACAGCTCCGCTGTATATGATTGCAAATGTTGCAGTAAAGGATTATAAAGAAAATGATAATAAAGTTGATGAAACCGGATTACCGTATGTAATGGAAATTGATTATATTAAAGTTTATCAGATGATACCTAATTGAATTAATTATATTAATTAAAAAAATTTTATTACAGAATAATTATCACATTTGAATTTTAAATATAAAGCATATCTTCAGAAAATATTTTCCAGACTACCCAGAAGTGAACGGTTAAATTATTTCTTCCAAAAACATATTACAAATTCCCTGCCTATAAATGAAAAAGATATTTCTGAAAAAATAGAAACTGTAAAACTGCATTTCAACAATTTCAGGAAATACTGCGATAATAAAGATCCAAAATCCTGTAAATATTACGAATTCGGTTCTGGATATGACATGGTAATTCCAATAGGGATTAGTCTTCTCGGATTTGGAAACCTTACATGCATTGATATAAGAGAGCTTGTTTTTCCCGATCTAATAAATGATTCCATTAAAAGACTTTACAGCTTCAGGGATAAATTCGGAATAAAAGCAGAAGTATTAAAAAATGTCCCTCAGGTTGACAGAAATAATTACAGGGAAATACTGAAAGAATGTTTTAATATAAAATATTTTGCCCCGCTGGATGCAAGAAAAACCGGTATTGAAAGCAATTCAATAGATTTCATACTTTCAAATGCAACTATGGAGCATATCCCGGAAGAACACCTTCCAGATATTATGAAAGAATCATATAGGATATTGAAGCCGGGAGGAATTATGTCAAATGTAATAGATTACCGTGACCATTGGTCTTTTTTTGACAATTCAATTTCCGTTTATAATTATCTTCAATACTCTGACAAAGAATGGAAAAAATTAAATCCATCTATTATGTATCAAAACAGAATGAGACATCCGGATTACATTAAAATTATCAAGGGCGCGGGGTTTGAAATTCTTGAGGAAAAACCTGATTATCCTGTTAATATCGAACTGGAACACCTTAACAAAGTAAAATTAACCGATCATTACCTCAGAAAATATTCTCGCGAAGAGCTTAGTATTAAATCAAGCATGCTTGTCCTGCGAAAAAATCCATGATGCATGCCTCAAATTTATCCTAATTTCTAACTTTTAATTTTTAATTTATATAGATAGCTTCCAAGTCAATGAATATTAAGGATACTCACATCCCGACAGTAAGTATAATAATGCCCACATATAACAGGATCAGGATGCTGGAGAAAGCTATTCAGAGTGTTTTCGATCAGAGCTATAAAGACTGGGAGCTTATAATTATAGACGATGCTTCGACTGACGAGACCGAAGCAAGGATGAAAGAGCTTGACTGCAGGGAAGAAGCTGTCAGATACATGCGGATCCCGAAGATAGAAAACAAAGGAATATCGGAATATCTCAATATAGGACTCAGAAATGCACGGGGGAAATACATTGCAAGAATTGATGACGATGATTTCTGGTGTCATAAGGATAAGCTGAAGCTTCAGGTGGAATTTCTTGAAAAGAATCCGGAGTATGTAGTTGTAGGCGGCGGTGTGATCTTAGTGGACGGAGAAGGCAATGAACTTTTCAGATATCTGAAAAAAGAATCTGATGAAGAAATCCGAAGTTTTGCTCTGTTCTCAAATCCTTTCACACATGCAACCGTAATGTTTAAAAAGGAACTGGCTCTTAAATTAGGCGGATATAAGATAATCAAGCATGTTGAAGATATGGAGCTTTGGCTGAGAATGGGCAAACACGGCAAATTGTATAACATGAAAGAATATTTCATCACATATATGACAGCCGGACAGAATAAATCTTTTACTCATCAGAGAGAAAATTCCAGAACAGTACTTGAAGTTCTGAAAATGCATAAAGATGATTATCCGAATTTCAATAAAGCATATCTTCTGAACTATACTCAGTATGCTTATTCATTTTTGCCTGTATTCATAAAGAAGAATCTTCAGTCATTCATGTATTATTTTAAGCGAAAAAATTTTTAATCTAAAATAATTTGGGAATAAAATATTTTATAGCAGGAGGTGCTGGATTCATAGGAAGTCATCTGTGCAGAAAGATCTTCAGAGAAGACAATGATCCCGAAATTACAATATATGATAATTTCTCTTCCGGTAAAAGATGGCACCTGGAAGAAGTCACCGGCAATAAAAATTTTAAGGTCATAGAGGGTGACATAAAAGATATTGAACTACTCTCAGCATCTGTCAAAGGCAGTGATATTGTATACCACTTTGCCTCCAATCCGGATATAGCGAAAGCCATGACGCAGCCGGATATTGATTTCTGGGAAGGGACTTATCTGACAAACAATGTTCTCGAAGCTATGAGGAGAACAGGCGTGAAGAATTTACTTTATGCTTCCGGAAGCGGAGTTTACGGGGATATAAAACTTACCGAAGCCGATGAGGACTTTTCGCCTCAGCTTCCTATTTCAACATACGGGGCAAGCAAGCTTTCTTGTGAAGTAATGATATGTTCTTATTGCTATATGTTCGATATGAATGCTGCCGCTTTCAGATTCGCAAATGTAGTCGGACCTAATCAGACTCACGGGGTCGGTTATGATTTTGTAAAAAAGCTTTTTAAGGATAACAGCAAACTGGAAATACTCGGTGACGGCACGCAAAGCAAATCATATATATATGTTGATGATGTGCTGAATGCAATGAGACTGATAGAAAAAGATTACCTGAAAGGATATTCATATTTTAATGTCGGAACAAAAGATTATATTACGGTTAAGGAAATTGCAGATATTGCAGTTAGTATTCTTGAACTGAAAAATGTTGAATATTTATTTTCAGGCGGTGACAGAGGCTGGAAAGGAGATGTTCCTGTTGTCAGATTCAATACTGATAAAATAAGAAGCAAAGGCTGGAAAAATAAATACTCTGCTTTTGAGGCGATAGGGGAATCAATCGGATCCATTTATGAGGATGCTAAGAAGAACAAGTTTAAATGGAAAGGAGCTTCAGAAGGTTGATCATTTCAAGAGCACCGGTTAGAATTTCAATGGGAGGCGGAGGAACCGATCTGCCTTCTTATTATGAAAAGCATGAAGGCTTTTTGCTTGCTGCAAGCATAAATAAATATGTTCACATTTTACTGAATAAAAGATTTGAAGAATCGATACGGCTTTCATATTCAAAGACAGAAATTGTAGACGACATTAAAGATATCGAACACGCAATATTCAGGGCATCATTAAAACACACAGGAATAAAAAAGCAGATAGAACTGATCTCAGTAGCGGATGTCCCTTCAAACTGCGGACTCGGGACATCATCAACTTTTACGGTATCTTTACTGAGCGCTTTATTTTCATTTAAAAGAGAATATATGTCTCTTCACGAACTTGCTGAATATGCATGTGATATAGAAATAAATAAGTTAAAGGAACCGATAGGCAAGCAGGATCAGTATGCAGCAGTCTTCGGCGGATTTAACGGATATACTTTTCATAAAGACGGAAGTGTAACAGTAGAGCCGGTAAGCATAAGCGACGGCGCATTAATGGAACTTCAGAATAATATGTTCTTATTTTATCTGAACAAAAAAAGATCTGCCGGGGATATTTTAAAGGTTCAGAATAAGAAAACCAAAGATAATGACAGGGATGTAGTGCAAAGACTGAACAGGATTAAAGAGATAGGCTTGCATACAAAAAAAATTCTTGAAAAAGACAGAATAAATGAATTCGGTGAATTGCTTCATGAACACTGGCTCGTAAAAAAAGGAATATCTGATAAAATTTCCGATCCTTTAATTGATGAAATCTATGAATGCGCAGTTAATAACGGAGCATTAGGAGGGAAAGTGATAGGAGCAGGCGGCGGAGGATTTCTGTTGTTTTATTGTCCTTATGAAAAATCAAAGTTTCTGAGTGTATTGAAGAAGAAATTCGGTCTGACACCAACCTGGTTTTCTTTTGAAAGGGAAGGTGTGAAGACGGGATTTTATAATTAATTATATGAGATATTGATATCTAAACTTGTTTTACTTGCCGGAGGAAAAGCGACAAGACTCAGACCTGTATCTGAAACTATTCCGAAATCAATGTTAGAAGTAGCCGGAAAGCCGTTCATTGATCACCAGCTTGAACTTATCAAAAAAAACAATATTTCTCAGGTTGTAATTTGCCTCAGTTATTTAGGCGGGCAGGTCAGGAATTTCGCAGGTGACGGAAGCAGATACGGGTTAAAAATTGATTATTCATTTGACGGGGACACATTACTCGGAACAGGCGGAACAATAAAAAATGCATCAGAACTTCTTGATGATAAATTTTTTGTAATGTATGGAGATTCGTATCTTACAGCTGATTTTAAGAACATCAGCGATTATTTTTTGACAGGAGATAAATCAGGTCTCATGACAGTTTTCAAAAATGAAGGAAAGTGGGATAAGAGCAACATAGATTTCAGGGACGGAAAAATCATTAACTATGATAAAAGTATTGAAAATAAAAATATGGAATATATAGATTACGGACTCGGAATTCTTACAAAGAAGGCTTTTGAGGATTTTAAAAAAGAAAAAGTTTTTGACCTCGAAGCCGTTTATAAGAATCTCCTGAGAAAAGGAGAACTGCTGGGGTATGAAGTAAGTGATAGGTTTTATGAAATCGGTTCATTCAGGGGACTTGAGGAGACACAGTCATTCCTGGAAAATAAAATGGTATGAGTAATTCCGGTAAAGAAAATGTATATTTTAAAGTTAAAAATATTTTACCATAAATGGAAATAAAAGAATATATAAACAATTATCTTAATGAAGTTCTTGAAATAACTTCAAAGATCGATAAAGCAGAGATCGAAAAAATGATCAATGCCATACTTAAAGTAAAGAAGAATAAAGGCAGGATCTTCATGCTTGGAGTAGGAGGAAGCGCCGGAAATGCATCACATGCCGTAAATGATTTCAGGAAGATCGCTGGCATCGAATGTTATACTCCGACTGATAATGTATCCGAGCTTACTGCCCGCGTGAATGATGACGGGTGGGATTCATCCTTTGTAAACTGGCTGAAAGGAAGCCGGCTGAATATCAACGACTGCATATTTATTTTTTCAGTCGGCGGCGGAAATCTTGAAAAAAATGTAAGTGTGAATATAGTCAACTCTCTTAAATATGCAAAGGAAACAGGCAGCTCAATCATCGGGATAGTCGGGAAAGACGGCGGTTATACTGCAAAAGTCGCAGATGCATGTGTTATAATTCCGGTTGTAAATCCTGAAACTATTACTCCGCATTCGGAAGCTTTTCAGGCAACTATCTGGCACTTAATTGTTACGCATCCGGCAATTAAAGAAAATGAGATGAAATGGGAATCAGTTGATTCGCAGAAGAAATGAACAAAGCAGTTTTTATTGACAGGGACGGAGTGATAAACAAAATGCTTTTAAATAAAAAAACAAATGAATATCAACCTCCATTTAATAAGGATGAGCTTGAAATATATGATGGAGTAATTGATTCCCTGAAGGAGCTGCAGGAGAATAATTTTAAATTATTCCTCATATCCAATCAGCCTGATTATGCAAAAGGAAAAACGTCATTGGAAAATCTGTCAGAAGTTCATAATGAATTACATAATATACTTATTAAGAATAATGTATCTTTTTCGGAGTACTACTACTGTTATCATCATCCGGAAGGTATCATAAAAGAATTTTCATATGACTGTGAATGCAGGAAACCAAAAAACTATTTTGTAATTAAAGCCGTAATTGATTTTTACATAAATAAGGAAGACTCCTGGTTCATAGGAGACAGAGATAAGGATATAGAATGCGGAAGAAGATCGGGACTGAAGACAATACGGATATTGAGTAATTATTATGAATACAAAGACAGGGAAGATGCGGATTATATTGCCGCTGATCTTACCGAAGCAGCGAAAATCATTTTAACAAATAAAAATAATTAAGGTTATGCCTTCAGTAAAAGAGCTAAAGATAAAAATATTTGCCGACGGTGCGAATGTTACGGAAATGAAAAAAGTTTATTCCGAAGGAATAGTAAGAGGATTTACAACAAATCCTACACTGATGAAAAAGGACGGAGTGAAGGATTATGTTGCATTTGCAAAGGATGTTCTCTCTGAGATAAAAGACATGCCGATTTCGTTTGAAGTTTTCACGGATGATTTTGAATCAATGGAAAGGCAGGCAAGGGAGATCGGAAGGTGGGGAGATAATGTTTTCATTAAGATCCCGGTAACCAACACAAAAGGAGAGCCTTCATACGAACTAATAAAAAAACTTTCAGATGACGGAATGAAGCTGAATATTACCGCAATACTGACACTTGAACAGATAGAAAACGTATCAAAAAGTATAAATGAAAAAACCCCTTCAATAGTATCCTTATTTGCCGGAAGAATAGCCGATACAGGAAGAGATCCTATTCCATATATAAAGGAGTCATTAAAAATATTAAAAGGAAATTCAAATGCTGAACTTCTATGGGCGAGCTCGAGGGAGCTGCTGAATATTTTTCAGGCGGAAGAATGCGGCTGTCATATCATAACAGTTACCAATGATCTGTTAAAAAAACTTCAAATGGTGAATAAGGATCTTAAAGAGTTGTCTCTCGATACAGTAAAAATGTTTTATAATGATGCTTCATCTGCAGGATACAATTTTTAATTATTTATAAATGAAAGTTTGTCTAAAGCCAAAGAGAAAATATTCCTGTTCATATCCGATTTTTTATTTATCAATCTTGCATGGGCGGCTTATTATTACATTCGTATAGAATCCGGCTGGATAGTTTATGCAAATCCAAAGGCATTTCTGCTTCCGTTATTTGTAATTTATATTTACTGGCTGATAATATTTTCCTTTGCCGGATTGTATCAGCACTGGTTTGTAAGATCCAGATTCGATGAGTTTTCTTCCGTATTCAAGACAGTTTCTTTCGGTTGTTTTATCTTGTTCTTTATAATATTCATAGATGATTATTTCAATAATGCTCCCATCATTTCAAGATTTTTGATTCTCATTTACTGGATACTGATGGTAATCAGTGTAAGCCTGGGAAGAATCATTATAAGAAGCATTCAGAGGAATCTACTTGAAAAAGGCATCGGATTACGGAATACTCTGATAGTAGGTGACGGAGAGAAAGCTGTCAATCTGAAGAAAATGATAGAGAAATATCTTCAGCTCGGATATAATATAATTGGATTCATAAGTCTCAAAGAAAAAAGCATTATAAAAGAAGACATGCTCGGCAGTATTGAAAACATTTCTGAGATCATTAAAAAAAATGATGTCATGGAAATTCTGATAGCGCTAGAACCAAATGAAAAAGAAAAGCTGATAGATGTCATCAGATATTGTACGGAGGAAAAAGTAAATATGAAGATACTTCCTGATATGTATGAGATTGTCAGCGGAATGGCAAAGACAAACCAGATCTACGGTGTTCCTTTAATTGAGGTAATGCCTGATATTATGTCACCTGCCGGAAAGCTGACAAAAAGATTAATGGATGTAGTAATATCATTTTTCACTCTTATCCTTTTATCACCGTTGCTTCTTTTAGTGTCGGTTATAATTAAATTAACGTCTAAAGGACCTGTTCTATACAGGCAGGTGAGGGTCGGAAGGAAAGGCGATGAATTCATTATGTATAAATTCAGAACTATGATTATGAATTCCGAAGAGTACGGACCTGAATGGGCAGGGGAAAAGGATCCAAGGATCACAAAAACAGGGAGAATTTTAAGAAAATTATATATAGATGAGATCCCGCAGATGGTAAATGTTTTAAAGAATGAAATGAGTCTGATTGGTCCGAGACCTGAACGTCCGTTTTTTGTAGAGCAGTTAAAAAAGGAAATACCATATTATTATAAAAGATTGTCTGTGAAACCCGGAATTACCGGATGGGCTCAGATAAAGCATAAGTACGACTCATCACTTGAAGATGTAAAAACAAAGGTTCAGTATGATTTTTATTATATTGAGAATATGAGTTTAAAACTTGATTTTAAAATCATGATCAATACAGTTATAGTAATTCTATTAATGAAAGGTCATTAAATTTGAAAAGAACATTAGTAATAATTCCGACATATAATGAAGCGGACAATATTATTAAGATCATACCGGAAGTTTTAAAGAATTCTTCACCTGAAAATGAATTTAATATTTTAGTTGTCGATGATAATTCACCTGACGGGACAGCCGGACTTGTGGAAGAGATGAAAAATGAAAAAGTAAAGCTTCTTAAAAGGGAAAAGAAATCCGGGCTTGGAACTGCTTATGTTGCGGGGTTTCATTATGCTATCAAAAATAATTATGATTTTGTCTTTGAAATGGATGCTGATTTTTCCCATGATCCGAAATACTTAAAGGGATTTATTGACAGACTCAATGAAGGATATGATCTTGTCATAGGATCCAGATACATTAACGGAGTCTCGGTTCTCAACTGGCCGATAAGAAGGCTGATTCTCAGTTATATGGCTTCTGTTTATACAAGAATGGTCACAGGACTGAAAGTAATGGATACAACTGCCGGGTTCATGTGCTATCGCGTAACTGCTCTCAGGCAGATCAATCTGGATGAAGTAAAATCAAATGGTTATTCATTTCAGATAGAGATGAAATTCAAATTCTATAAAAAGGGATTTAAAATTTCCGAGATTCCGATTTTGTTCATAGACCGGCTGGAAGGTGAATCTAAAATGTCCAGAAAGGTAGTATATGAAGCTTATTTTATGGTATGGAAATTAAAATTCAAGTCTCTTGTAGGGAAGTTATAATTAAAGAAGACTAATTGTCTGCAAAAAATTACAAATCATATTATACTTCTGAGATAACCGGTCAAAATCCTATTTGTCTGTATTCAAAAAAAAGTTTTATAAATTTTAGCTGATGTCAGTGCATATCAAAGATATTTCGGTTGTGATAGTGAATTACAATGTCAGAGACCTTACGGATAACTGTATTGCTTCCATTTATAAAGCAAATAACGGGAAATATGATATAGAAATATTCCTTGTCGATAATAATTCAATAGACGGCAGTCCGGTTTTCATAAAAGAAAAATATCCTGAAGTATGTGTCATTGCAAACGACGTTAATCTGGGTTTTTCAAAAGCCAATAATCTTGCTCTAAGGGAATCAGGCGGAAAGTATATTCTTATTTTGAATCCGGATACAGTTCTTGAGGAAGGTACGTTTGAAAAGATGATTGCTTTCTGTGAGAAAGATAATAAAACAGGAGCGGTAACATCAAAGCTCATATTAGCAAGCGGAAAACTCGATTCAGCCTGCAGAAGAAGTTTCCCTACCCCCTCAGTAGCAATACCCAGAATGCTCGGACTTTCAAAGCTTTTTCCTCAAAGCAGAATCTTTGGGAAATACAATCTAACTTATCTCGATGAAAACAAGACATACGAAGTAGATGCAATCTGCGGAGCATTTATGTTCATTCCAAAATCAGTTCTTGATGAAGCAGGATTGTTTGATGAAGATTACTTTATGTACGGTGAGGATCTGGACCTGTGCTTCAGGATCAGGAAACTCGGTTATAAAATATTCTACTATCCGGAAGTTACTACTATTCATTTCAAAGGGGAGAGTACAAAGAAGACGAATCTTTCTTATGTGAATAATTTTTACGGAGCGATGAACATATTCGTGAAGAAAAATTTCACGGGAGTTCCAAGGATACTTTCATTAGTATTACAGTTCGGAATATTCTGGAGGTCTGTATTCTCTTATGTAAAGAGATTCATAAAATATTTTTTATTTCCTCTTATTGATATAATTCTGCTATATTCATCTTTGATCCTTTCAGTCAGATTCAGATTCGGCATATTCCCGAATAAAGACTATATGTTTATAATCTCAGTATATGTACTAATCTGGATAATACTGCTGGCATTATTCGGATTGTATTCCAGAAAGAATTTCCTTTCTATAAGAAATACATTCAATGCACTGATTGCAGGCTTTTTCATCAATTCTTCCATAACGTACTTTTTCAATGAGTATGCTTTTTCAAGAGGTGTAATTCTGTCATCGACAATACTGTCGCTGATATTCCTGATCTCTGTGAGAGGCGGTTACAGCGCTTATCTTTTCTTCGTATCTAAAAACATACTGTTAAATAAAGTGAATCTGCTGATAGTCGGCAAGCAAAAGCTCAATCAGAATGCTGAGGATAAATTAAATGCAAAGTATAATATACTTCACTTTGAAGAAATAGCTAAAAAAGGAAATATCACTGAGCTAGAAGAAATCATTCAGATAAATAAGATCAATGAAGTAGTTTTCGCAGGTGATTATTTTGCCAATCAGGATATACTCAATCTTATGTGGAATTTCAGGAACAGAAATGTAAGTTTTAAAATTATTCCCACGGGAAAGGAACTTATACTTTCCAGATTAAACATGAGAAGTTTCGATGAGATCAACTTAGTTGAAATTGAATATAATATTAATAATAAATTAAATATATTTTTAAAAAGAGCATTTGACCTGGTCTTATCTTCTCTGCTTTTAATTACTGTTTATCCGGTTTTGATATTATTCGTTAAGGTTTTCAATAAAAAATTATCAAAGCATTTTTCGAAGCTGCTTCTGCTGCCGGAAGTATTCAAAGGTAAATTAAGTTTTGTGGGATATCCTGTCTGGTTTGAAACACAAAAAGTTCACATCGGAAAGAAAGGTCTCACAGGTCTGATACAGCTTAATATGAATGACATGATTTCTGATGAGGAAATTGAAAACCTGAATCTGTATTATGCAAAGAATCAGTCACTGGTGCTTGATGTAGAGATATTACTAAAATCATTTTTTTCTTTTTTTAAAAATTAATTCTTATATGGCGGTACAAAATTTTCTTGACTTTGAAAAACCTGTTATAGAGCTTGAACAGAAGATAGCTGAGATGCGAAAGATGTCTGATCAGCTTGATATTTCAAATGAAATAAATAAACTGGAAATAAAAGTGAACGAACTGAGAAAAAATATTTTTGAAAATCTTACACCATGGCAGATTGTTCAGCTCGCAAGGCATCCTGAAAGACCATATTCTCTGGATTATATATATTTAATGACCGAAAATTTCATCGAACTTCACGGGGACAGATATTTTGGAGATGATAATGCTGTTGTCGGGGGATTTGCCAGAATGGATGACAGGACTGTTATGATAATAGGACAGCAAAAAGGCAGAGATACAAAATCCAATATTTACAGAAATTTCGGAATGCCGAATCCTGAAGGATACAGAAAAGCCCAGAGACTCATGAAGCTTGCGGAAAAATTTAATAAGCCTGTTATAACTTTAATCGACACTCCAGGAGCATTTCCGGGAATAGAAGCTGAAGAGCGAGGTCAGGCGGAAGCAATTGCAAGAAATCTGTTTGAAATGTCAAAGCTCAAGGTTCCGATCATTGTTGCAATTATTGGTGAAGGCGCCTCAGGCGGAGCTTTAGGAATAGGTGTCGGTGACAGGATCTTAATGCTTCAGTATTGCTGGTATTCTGTGATATCACCTGAATCCTGCTCATCTATTTTATGGAGAAGCTGGGATTTTAAGGAACAGGCAGCCGAAGCGTTGAAGCTGACCTCAAAAGATATGCTGAGGCTGAAGGTCATAGACAGGATAATAGATGAGCCAATAGGCGGTGCTCACAGGGACCATTCTCTGGCGGCAGATATTCTTAAAAAAGCTCTGATCGAAGAGCTTGACCTTGTCAGCAGATATAAAAAAGAGAAGCTTCTTGACAACAGGATAAAAAAATTCAATGAAATGGGATTCTGGAAAGACTGATCTGTAAATTTGGGAATTGGAATTTCGAATTTGGAATTTACTTAATTTGGAATTTGGAATTTCTTAAAAACATTTTTAGCTTATAACAATCTATAAATAATCTTTTCACATATATTTATTGGATATGTATTATTAGAAATTTAAATATACAATTGTAATATATAGTAAGAAAATTAATCATTTAATTTTCAAATTCGAAATTCCAAATTCCAAATAATAATAATTGTCTGAGTCGAATTCTAAATTTTTAATAAACGGCGGAAAACCTTTAAACGGGAAAGTAAAGGTCAGCGGGGCAAAGAACTCCGCATCCAAACTTCTCGTAGCCTCACTTCTAACAGACGGTAAATGCATTCTCCGTAATTCTCCTAATAAGATCAGCGATCTTATACTTACAAAAGAAATTTGCCGGTCTCTGGGAAGCAGCATTCAGATCAACAATGATGAGCTTGTCTCTGAGACAAAAAAATTAACCGGTTATCATATAGAAGAGGATTTGGGAAATAAAACCAGAATAGCAATTCTTCTTGCCGGACCTATGCTTCTGAGAACCGGTAAAGCAGAAATTCCTGTACCAGGCGGCTGTAAGATTGGATCGAGACCGGTTAATTTTCATATAGACTCACTGGAGAAGCTCGGCTGCAATGTAAGCATCAAGGATAACTATTTTGTCCTTCAGGCTGACGGATTAAAAGGAAATAATATTCATCTGAAATATCCGAGTGTCGGAGCTACAGAAAACATTATTATAGCAAGTACTCTTGCAAAAGGAAGAACAATAATAACAAATGCTGCAGTAGAGCCGGAGATACTTGACCTTATAAAATTTCTTCAGAAGATGGGTGCAATTATCGAGATTAGTACCGACAGAAAGATAACAATTGAAGGAGTTGATAAACTTACAGGAGCTGAGCACTTTGTCATCCCGGACAGAAATCAGGCGGCATCGTTCGCATGCGCAGGAATTGCTTCTAAAGGAGATGTTTTTATAGAAAATGCGATTCAGGATGATCTCATAACATTTTTAAATACCGTACGAAAAGTTGGCGGGAAATATGAAGTGATAGAGAACGGCATCAGATTTTATTACGATGGTGAGCTGAAGTCAATTGCCATAGAAACAAATGTTCACCCCGGATTTATGACAGACTGGCAGCAGCCGTTCGTGATTTTGATGACACAGGCAAACGGACTTTCTATCGTGCATGAAACGGTGTATGAGGAAAGATTCGGTTACGTATCTGAACTGCAGAAGATGGGTGCTGAAATTGAATTATATAATACATGTCTCGGCGGTCTCCAGTGCCGCTTTGCAAATACTCATTACTATCACAGCGCAGTTATTAAAGGACCTACTCCTTTTCATTCAGCTGAAATAAATGTACCTGATCTCAGGGCTGGATTTTCGTATCTTATTGCCGGAGTAATTGCTAAAGGCGAATCACTTGTCAATGGAGCGATCTACATAGACAGAGGATATGAGGAGATAGATAGGAAACTCAGTGGTCTTGGAGCAGATATAAAAAGAGTTAATTGAGATACATAAGATTTGTAAGATTCGTAAGATTCGTAAGATTCATAAGATTCATAAGATTCATAAGATTTGTAAGATTTGTAAGATTCATAAGATTTGTAAAATTTGTAAGACTCAAAAGATATTCTTTACTTATAATTATAATAACTTATCTTCTTCTTTACACTTCAATAAACTCTGCTCTAA
>CAZLOL010000037.1:0-22124 GCA_964561045.1 uncultured Ignavibacteriaceae bacterium
AAAGTTTGTAAAGTTTATAAAGTTTATAAAGTTTATAAAGTTTATAAAGTTTGTAGAGTTTGTAGAGTTTGTAAAGTTTGTAAAGTTTATAAAGTTAATAAAGTTTGTAGAGATTGTGAAGTTTGTAAAGTTTGTAAAGTTTGTAAAGATTATAAAGATATTCAAAGCTTTTTCACAATCTTATTCTTTTATAATAACTGCTATCATTCAATTCCGGGTCTTTCTCATACATTTTTAATTCAGGGATTTGAGATGCAGATTTCATTAGTACTTTTTTCACTGCAATTGGTGTTCAGAAAAGTCTGCTTTACTGAAATTCACAAACAGTAAGGATTTTTAATTTTTTCTTTTCGATTTCTCATATCATTTACTTTTTGTAAATTACAATTACTTGTATAAAAAGTCTGATGCCGTCTAAGAAAAAGATATTACTGACAGGGAGCATACCGCCGCCGTTTCACGGTTCATCCATATATTTCAGCAATCTTCTCAATTCCGGAATTAAAGATGAATTTGATATAATTCATCTTGATATTTCAGATCACAGGAATCTGGATAATCTTTCAAGGCTTGATCTTACAAATATTAAACTGGCATTAAGGAGTATCACTTCTCTTTACAAATTGTTAAAAAAAACAGATTATGATCTTGTTTACATTCCGGTTGCATCCAACTTTCTTCCGTATCTTCGCGACGGACTTTTAATTATGACCGCATCTTATTTTTCAAAAGCTAAAATAGTGATACATCTGCACGAGGGTAATTATTTCAGAAATGGATTTTATGACAAAGCTGTTTTTCCTGTAAAATATTTTATAAGAAAATCTATGAGCAAGGCAGACACAGCAATTGTTCTTGGTGATAATTTGAAATCAGTTTTTAAAGATCTGGTAAAGAATATTGAGGTATGTCCTAACGGAATTAAGAATGAGAATATTGCCACTATCGGCCAAAAGGAAAAATCAATAAAGGATTATATTATTGTAAGTTTTCTCGGCAACCTTTTTGAAAGCAAGGGAGTGCTGGATGTTCTTAATGCTGCAGAAATTGTATTGAGCAAATACAAAAAAGTAAAATTCCGTTTTGCAGGCGCATGGTCATCTAAGGAAGGAAATACAGAAGAAAAAGCAAATTTGATTATTAAAGAAAAGGGATTGAGAAACCATGTAGAATTTACCGGGGTTATAACCGGAACAGCAAAAGCAGATTTCTTACAACAGACAGATATTTTTGTATTCCCTACCTGGTATAAGCATGAAGGTTTTCCGCTTGTGATCATTGAGGCAATGGCAGCATCCTGTCCTGTAATTTCAACTAAAGATACCGGAGTGATATCTGAAATAGTAATCGAAGGTGAAACCGGTATTCTGACCGATAGAAAAAATCCGGTTCAGATCGCAGATGCAATAATTAAATTAACAGAAAACCCCGAAGACCGGATAATGATGGGGAAAAAAGGAAAAGAAAGATTTGAGAGACACTATACACTTGAAACCAGCATTGACAGAATGATTAGTATATTTAATAAAGTATTAAATTAATATATTTGTGGAGAATTTTTACATAAAGGATATAAAAATCACCTGCTGCAATTTAGAGAGCTCTTCTGAAAATGCAATTTCGTACATTAGATCAAATGAAAAGAATTACATTTGCGTAACGGATGCCGGGAATCTTGTGAATGCTCACAGAAATTCTCCTGAACTTAAAGCAGCTATCAATAACTCTTTTATATCATTGCCTGACGGAAAACCTATTTCTGTACTTGCCAAGATCAAAGGAATTCAGAACATTGACAGGGTTGCCGGACAGGATTTCATGAAGGAAATTTTCATAAAAACATCAGGAACAGAAATTAAGCACTTTTTCCTGGGAGATACAGAGGATGTACTGAAAGTTCTGAAGGAAAAATTGGACAATGAATATAATATTAATATTTCAGGAAGCTATAGTCCTGAATTCGGCTCCTGGACGGAGAAAACTGATAATGAAATAATCAGGGAAATAAACAAATCCAATCCTGATTTTATCTGGGTTAGTCTGGGCGGCGGCAAGCAGGAAATCTGGATGAAAGACAATTACATGAAAATTAACAAAGGACTAATGACCGGTGTAGGAGCTGCGTTCAGATTTTTTACCGGAGATATTAAAAGAGCTCCTGTAATTTTGCAAAAGGCGGGATTTGAATGGCTTCACAGACTTATTCATCAACCCGGAAAGATGTTTAAAAGATATGCATCAACTTTACCTTTTTTCCTGATTTATTCCGTACAGGAATTATTTAAAACTAATTCAAAAAAAATATAACCTTAATAATGCAAATACCATTTATTGATTTTAAGAAACTACACGAACCGATCAAGGAAGAGACAAACGCAGCAATTCAGAATGTAATCAACAATAATGCCTTTATTTTAGGAAAGGCAGTAACTGATTTTGAAAGTGATTTTGCAAAAGCACACGGAGTAAAACACTGCATTGGAGTAAGTTCAGGTACGGATGCAAACCACCTCGCACTCTGGGCATTGGATATAAAGAAAGGCGATGAGATTATTATACCTGCAAATACATTTATAGCAACTGCATGGGGAGCAACACTTTGCGGAGCTACACCAGTATTTGTTGACTGTGAATCTGACAGTTACAACATTGATCCGAAGAAAACAGAAGAAAAGATCACACCAAAGACAAAAGCAATTGTAGCTGTTCATCTTTATGGTCAGCCTGCGGATATGGATGAGTTAAGAAAAGTTGCTGATAAGCACAATCTGATTCTTATTGAAGATGCAGCGCAGTCACATATTGCTGAATATAAAGGCAGGCGCATAGGCGGTCTTTCAAAAGCAGCATCATTCAGTTTTTACCCGGGAAAGAATCTCGGAGCTTTCGGAGAAGGTGGAGCAGTGACTACAAATGATGATGAACTGGCGCAGAAGATCAGAATGCTGAGAGATCACGGTTCAATGAAAAAATATTATCACGAATATTACGGACATAATTACAGAATGGAAGGAATTCAAGGAGCAGTGCTTGGTGTTAAGCTGAAGTATCTTGAAGACTGGACTAAGAAGAGAAGACATGCAGCAAAAAAATACTGCGAGCTGTTAAAAGATGTCAGACAGATCAAATTACCGGAAGAGATGTCCTATGCAAACCATGTTTATCATTTATTCGTAATTCAGACAAAAGACAGGGATAAGCTGCAGAAATTTCTCAATGAAAATGAAGTATCGACAGGATTACATTATCCGATCCCTTTGCATCTGCAAAAATGCTTTGAGCATCTCGGTTATAAAAGAGGTGATTTTCCTGAGACTGAGAAATTAGCTGATGAATGTTTGTCTTTACCTATGTTCCCTGATCTTACAGATGAGCAGATTGAATTTGCATGTGATAAAATAAAAGTATTCTTTAAACAGTAATATTAGTTTTCTGTTAAATTAAAAATTGTTCCGGATGAAATATCCAAGATATAAATATATTTTTGCTCTGTTTGATTTTACTGTGATATTTTTTTCATTTGTAATTGCCGGACATATAACAGAGAACATTTTGAATAAAAATGTCATAAACTATGATAATGACTTTCTTACCTATATTATTTTTATTGCCTTTTCCATAATTTTTTTACTACTCTTTCAAAACAACTATTTATATAAAGTAAATATATTTCTTACACGCGCTCCGCAGGAGACAGCAATCATAAAATCCTTTTTATATGGAACATTACTGCTGATCATTTTTTCATTTGTGATCAAGTTCAATTTACTCTTATCATCAAGAGTTTTTGTACTTTGCTTTTTTTTCACAGGGCTGGCGGGAATTTCCGCAGTGAGGTTATTCTTGCTGAAACCATTTTATATGAATTTCACAAAGATTCTTAACAGAAGCAATGTCGTAATCATCGGCGCAGGGAAATCCGGAAGACTTCTGGCTGAGAAACTTATTTTTGAAAATTTTTATGGTATTAAGATCGTCGGTTTTCTTGATGATAATCTGAAAAAGGGAGTTAATGTTTTTAAATATATCGAATGCATTGGCAAGATCGATGATGTGAGCTCAATCGTAAAGGAATTTAAAGTAGATGAGATAATAATAGCGATAGACAATATTGGTTATGAAAATCTGATGCAGATTATTGACAAGTGCACAAAACTTGAAAGGAGCGTAAAGCTGACATCGGAGCTTTTCAATATTGTTCCTGAAAAGATCGTGACGGATTCTTATTCAGGAATACCTGTGGTTGACCTTTCTCCGAGAGTGAACAAAAACCTGAATTACTTTTATAAAAGGATCTTTGATTATTCAGCAGCATTTCTGGGTATATTAATTCTTTCACCTTTATTCATTATTATTTCGATACTCGTAAAATTATCTTCGAAGGGAGAAATATTTTTTAATCAGATAAGAATAGGCAAAGACGGTAAACCTTTCAAATTTTATAAATTCCGGTCAATGTATATTGATGCAGACGAGGATAAGAACAGAGAAGTAATTATGACTGACTTTATTAAGAATAACAGGACAGTACTCGACGGTTCTTCTAAAATCATAAATGAAAGAAATATTACTCCCATTGGAAAGATACTGAGAAAGACTTCCCTTGATGAGTTGCCTCAGCTTTTCAATGTACTTAAAGGAGATATGAGTCTTGTAGGTCCGCGACCCTGCCTTCCTTATGAATATGAATCATTTGACGACTGGCATAAAAGAAGACATACAGTTCTTCCCGGTTGTACGGGAGTATGGCAGGTTTCAGGCAGAAGTTCAGTATCATTCAAAGATTCCGTTGTATTGGATCTTTATTACATTAACAATATGACACCTTGGCTTGACCTTCAGCTGATCTTTAAAACTTTCCCGGTCATGATCTTCGGCAAAGGTGCAAAATAAATCAAAATCATAAATGGATAAAAAAAATATCAACAACGTAAAGTTAGGAAAAGATGTAAAGATCTTTGATTTTGTTAATCTGTACGGATGCAGTATAGATGACAATACAAAAGTCGGTACATTTGTGGAAATTCAGAAGAATGCATTCATAGGTAAAAACTGTAAAATTTCTTCACATACTTTTATATGTGAAGGGGTTCATATTGAAGACAATGTGTTTATCGGACATAATGTTACTTTCATTAACGATAAGATCCCTCGTGCAACTAATGATGACGGCGGGATGCAGGATGAAAGTGACTGGAAAGTAGAAGAGACTTTTGTGAAGAAGGGAGCTTCGATAGGTTCGTCTGCAACGATCATGTGCGGTGTAACCATCGGAGAAAGAGCGATTGTCGGAGCAGGAGCTGTTGTTACGGAGGATGTTCCTCCTAATGCAGTCGTCGCCGGAGTGCCTGCAAAGATACTGCGAAGTATTTAGAACTTACTTTTCAGAAATTAATTTTAAATTAAAAATCTAAATCTGCCGGTTTAGATTTTTTGTTATATAAAGGCATATTACGATCAAGATGAATTTTAAAATATTACGGGATAGTAAATTTATAATTCTTTTCACTCTGACTGAAAGGATTTTCTTTTTCCTGGCATTTATTGTGATCGCACGTAATTACCCTGTTGATATATACGGAGAGATGGTAACAATATTTTCGGTTGCAAACATTTTCATAATATTATTCGATCTCGGATTACCAGTTCTCTTACAAAGGGAAACAGCAGTAATTAAACAAAGATCATCAGAATTTCTCTCATCGGTTATTCTGATAAATGTGATATTTCTTCCATTGTTCATTGCCGCAATTATCCTGTTCTGCACGATGTTCTTTCCTGATGTTTCTTTAATAATGATATCAATAATATCCCTGCTGGTATATTTTTTTTCTATCGGCAATATTCTTAACAAATCATTATCAGGTCTCGGTGATTTTAAAAGCCAATTCAGATCCCTGTCAATATCAAGAATTATTACACTCATCTTTTTCCTCACAGCAGTTTACATATATAATTCCGGTCTTAATGTTTTGTTGCTGATTTTATCAGCAGGCGCATTATTACAGATATACACCTTATTGAAAGCGGTAAGAAAGAATAAGTTAAGGATAAGTTTTAAGAATATTAACAGAGCGGCAATCGGTTCCATACTCAAACTATCACTCCCTCTGGGTCTCGCAGTAGTCTTTAATTTTTTATATGATAAGATAGATATTATTCTAATTTCTAAAATTACTGATTTTGATCAGACAGCTTACTATAATGCTGGTTACGGAATACTACGGGCGTCGACAGTTGCATTTACATTTTTATTTGCTTCAGGATTTACAAGAGTATCCGGTTTAAACAGGAATAAGAAAGCCGTCAGATTGTTCTTTAAAAAATATTCCATAGTTCTTATTCAGATATGCATCATTCTGACAATATTAATTTTTTTCGGAGCTGACATCATAATCAGAATTTTATATACGGATAAATTCAAAGAAGCAGTTCCGGTTTTGAAGATATTATCAGCAGGACTGATCGGACTTGCTTTGAATAACCTTACAGGGATAATTCTTAACGGACTTGGATTTTTCAGAAAGAATATGAATGTAACTTTAATAGGTCTTATAATTAATGTAATATTGAACATAATTTTTATACCGGTATATGGTATAGCAGCGGCGGCAGCTATTACAGTGATAACAGAATATTTTATACTTTGCGGAGATTATTATTATATAAGAAATTTCTTAAGAGATACCATCAGTTAACATTTTAACTGCGGCATTAAGAATCCTAAATCAAAGTAACTGACTTAAATAACAATTTACCGTGAGCACATCCAACTGGCAGAATATTTCATATAATATAGAATTAGTTAAAAGACTGAATCCAAAGAGCATACTTGATGTGGGAGTTGGATTCGGCAGATGGGGAATTTTGTTCAGGGAATTTCTTGAGGTCTGGGGTGATAATAACATTTCGGGTGATTGGAAAAGGAAAATAGACGGAGTGGAAATTTTCCCTGATTATATAAAACCCTATCATAATTATTTCTATGACAATATTTACATTGAAGATGCATTAACTTTTATCAGAAATACAAGAAACAGTTATGACCTGATAAACTGCGGGGATGTGATCGAGCATTTTGAAAAAAAGAAAGCTCTGGAACTGATCAGTCTGTGTCTTGGCAAATCGGATTACCTTCTGATAAACATACCTATCGGAGACAACTGGCATCAGACGGCCGTTAATAATAATGAATACGAAAAGCACAGAAGCGAGTGGAGCAGGTCTGATTTTTCAGTTTACAAAAATAGTCTGATAAAAGAATTTAAAGATATAGAACTTCGTGATTTTTTAGTAGTTCTTATATCAAAAGAAAAAATAGATCTTAATAAAGCTTACGGAAAATATTTCAATGTCAAAAATGTACTGAAGAACAAACTTGGACTTGAGAAAATAGTAACAAGAATCGAAAAGAAATAATATTCATTATAATATTTATACGATTGAAAATTTTATTCCTGGGAAGATATAATGAATCATCATTACTGACAGGCCCTGAGAAGGTTGCCAAAAGGATATTCAGCAAATGTTCGAATGATTTCGATACAGTGTTTATAACATATTTTTTTGACGGCAACAGATACGGATTGATCACGAAACTATTCGGTAAAGAAGAGATCAGAGAAGAAGGCAACCGGAAAGTTTACAGGCTCGGAATATTCAGGATCATGAGTTATATATTAAAATTCAGTCCTGATATTATTCATATTATTAATTTCGAGAGATTTGCAAAAATTTCTTTTTTTCATAAAAGATTTCCAAAACCAAAAATTTATTATAATGTTCACGGCATTGCAGTATTTGAGAATGAAGTGAATCCTGCAGCTACAGAAAAGCTGAAAATGAAAGATCTCAAAAGCGAGAAGAAATATTTTGAAAATTCCGACAGACTAATATTTCTTTCTGAAAGGTCTGTAGAGACGGCGGAAAAATATTTCATATTTGACCGGAGTAAAATCGAAATAATACCAAACGGCATTGATGCTATTTTTCAGCAGATAAGTAAAGAGAAGAAGGCAAATATAAGCAGCATATTGAAAATTGTTTTCGCAGGAGATGCAGATAAGAAAGAAAAGGGCTTTGATTTCCTGTTAAGTTCTCTTGATAAAATTGAATTTCCGGTTGAAGTATTTGTGATAGGAAATAATTACAGAATTAAGGAAGATATCAGGGGGAAAATCAGATTTAATTTTATTGAAAAGATGGATACGGAATCATTTGCAAAATTTCTTTCTGATAAAGACATTTTCATTTCTGCCAGTTCGTATGAACAGTTTTCGCTGACCTCAGTTGAAGCAATGGCAGCCGGGCTTGTTGCCATAGTTACCGAAGAAACAGGTATGTCCACATATATTGAAAATAATTTGAACGGGTTTGTATTCAAATACGGTGATTCAGACGGACTGATTAAGATTCTGAACAGAGTAAATGCTGACAGAGCAACAGTTGAACGCATATCAAAGGAAGCCGTAAAGATCTACTCAGCACTTTCCTGGGAATTGGTTTACATGAAATATAAAAAGTTATACGAATGAACATTCTGCACTTAACAAATGAACTGAATTACGCTGACGGAGTTTCGGCTCATTTGTATAACCTTACAATTGAGCTGAAAAAAAATTACAACGTAAAACCAAGCATAATCTGCAGCGGTGGTGACGCAGTTAATAAATTCAGAGAAACGGGTTCAGAAATTATTGAGTATAATAATCTGAACCATTCTGTAAGAAGTATGAAAAATTTTGCATCCGCAGTAATATTTTTATATAAGTTTGTGAAATCTAATAAAATTGAGCTGCTTCATTCACATAATCATTATGCGGCAAACATAGCACACAGATGTTCAAAGTTTTCAGGGATTAAGACAATTCAGACCGTTCACGGAATAATTCCGGATACCGGCAGACTGATTCATCATCCGGGAGAGAATTTTATAGCTGTTAATGATCATGTACTAAGTTTACTGACATCTAAATTGAAAAATAAGAATAGAATAGAGCTCATTTATAACGGGTTAGATTTTTGTGAAAATATTAGAAAGAAGAAAAATGAAAAATTAATATTCATAGCAGCTTCAAGATTTGAACATGGTAAAGGTCTGAATACATTTATAAAAGCAGTTGGCAGCTTACCGGATGAATACAGGGACAGAGCAGATTTCATAATTACAGGAGAAGGAAGACTTGAAAAGGAACTGAAGAAGTTAAGCAAAGATATCAATGCTAATATCAAATTTCCGGGAATGGAAAAAAATTTAAGAGAGCTGTTTATGAAAACTGATGTTTTTATAATTCCTTCGGAGAGTGAAGGTTTTCCCATGACCATGCTTGAAGCAGCCGCTTCAATGAATTCAATAATTTCATCTGACTTTGCAGGTGTTGAGAATATACTGACTGACAATAAAGAAGGTTTAATATTCAGGAAAAATGATGCCGAAGAACTTTCACGCAAGATTAAATATTTAATTGACAATCCTGAAGCAGCGGCTGAATATTCTGAGGCATTTTTCAAGAAAGCAAAAGTCAGATTCAGTCTTACAGAAATGGGACAAAAGCATATTAATTTTTACAAAAGTCTCATATAAGATCAAATGAAGTTAAAGGATGAATATTATTATTATGCAATTAAAATAATTCTGATAACTGTATCGTTATTAATGACAGCTTACATTTTGTTTTCAGATTTTCGCGAAATAATCTTTCGCGTACCTGATGATGCATCGTACTATTTAAAAATAGCTGAAAATTTTAATAACGGAAAAGGATTTTCATTTGACGGTTTACATCAGACAAACGGCTTTCAGCCGCTTTGGCAGTATATACTGACTGCAGTTACTTTTATTTCCGGGACAAGTCCCGAGACGACTCTTAGGATAGTTTTGATTTTTCAGATAGTTCTGCTTTTAATATCCGGCATTTTAATTTTCAGATTTCTTTCGGTATATTTTACATACAAAATTATTTTTGTAAGCGGGATCATTTACATTCTGTTCGTTTTTTTTCAGTCAGTAAATGCCATGGAGACTGCATTGCTGGTGTTTATGTTTTCTGTATTACTCTTTTTTTCAGGTAAAACAAAGATCCTTGAAATGCGTGATCCGAAGAATGAGTTTATTTTCGGAATACTTTCCGGACTGCTGGTCCTTACAAGACTCGATTCCGTATTTTTCATTCTTCCGGCTTTAATGCTCTGCATCTTCATGATCTTCAGTGACGAAGGCAGGGTGAAAAAAAAGTTAACGCTGTTTTTGATCTTCACCGGATCAGCATTTATATTACTGCCTTATCTGATTTATAATTATGCGGAGTTTGGGAATATAATTCCTGTAAGCGGCTATTTAAAATCCGGATTTCCTGAGATTCAATTTAATGATAAGTTTAATGATCTGCTGCATTACAGGGAAACTTATTTTGCATTCACTGCGGTAATTTATCTGATCTGGTATTTTGCAAACATTAAAGTGAGTAAAAAAAATTATTTTTATTCATGCCTTGCAGTAATGTCAACGGGAGTCATATGCCTTCTTATCTATATGATCTTTTTCCTGAACTGGGTTATCTTTTCATGGTATTTCATCACTTACTCTCTTTTTGTCTCATTGGCTATATGTTTGCCATTAAAATATCTGTTATCATTTAAGAATGTCCGGACAGCAAACTTTTTATTTATATTTATAATAGTTTTTATATCATTTTACTGGGGATTTAAAATTTTTAAATTTTATACTACGGGTTACGGAATTCTCGGAGGAAACTGGAACATTCAGTCTTATGAAGCAGCACAGTGGACAAAAAATAGCACAAAGCCCGGTGATCTTTTTGCCATGAAGGATGCAGGTCATTTCAGTTATTTCAGCGAAAGAGAAGTTATCAATCTTGACGGGCTTGTAAATAATTTTGAATATCAGGAAGTGTTAAGGAATAATTTACTTAATGAATACCTTATTGAAAACCGGGTAAAGTATATTGTGCAGCATGCTTTATGGAACAGAAGTGATATCACTGGGGGAGATTATGATTCACTTTCTGTAAGATATTTTAGCCACAAATATTCAGCTGAAAGTGATCCTGTTATTTTAAGAAAAACAGATGAAGTTTACAGATCTGCCCCTTATTATGACGGACAATATCAGACAGTTTTTTTAATCTGGAAATATGAACCATAACCATAAATGATAAATAAGATCAGGAACGTAACAGTTCTAATGTCTGCATACAATGATTCACAATTCATTGCAGGCGCAATAAAGAGCATACTCAATCAAAGCTTCAGGGAATTTGAATTTCTGATAATAGATGACGGGTCCACAGATGATACAGAGGAAGCAGTAAAGAGCTTCAGCGACAGCAGAATTGTTTACAGGAAAATACAACATAAGGGATTAGCGGGAGCATTGAATTACGGATTGAATATTTCAGGATCCGACTGGGTTGCAAGAATAGATGCAGACGATCTGAGTCCTGCAGACAGGCTAAGAAAACAGATAGATTATCTGAATGCGAATAAAGGAATAGATGTTATTTCAGGCTGGTCTGTTTATTTTGATAATGCAAATGAAATACTGTTCACATTAAAGACACCTGTTACGGATAAAAAAATAAAGGAGTTTTTAAATCTTCATAATCCCGTAAATCATTCTTCAGTGATATTTAACAGAAATAAGGTCCTGATCGAAGGCGGATATAATGAGAAATTCGGGACTTATGAGGATTTTCAATTATGGTTCAGGTTAAGAAATAAACTGAATTTCAAAATACTTCCTGAATTTCTTGTATATACAAGATTCCGTCAGAATTCCATGACCGGAAGAGGAAGCAAAAACAGTATTTACAAATTACTGAAAACCAATGCAGAAGCACATTTAAACAACTCTGAACTAATCAAAGACAAAAAATACTGGAACAACATTTTATTCTGGATAGAATTTTTCTACGGTGATAAAAACATGTCCAGGAAGTATTTTTCAGGAGATATAACTTTAAAAAAATCATTAGCATATTTAAATACATTTCTTCCTTTGAACGGATTTGAGAAATTAATCGAACTGAGAATAAGACAAAGATTAAGTTCAGGATTCCGTGTCAGGAAAGAATTTAAAAAAGAATTAAATGAGCTTTTAAAATAATTATAACTTTTGATTAAATCCCTTTTCAAAAAAGACAGTTTCAAACTACTGTTCTTTTCGGCAATAATATTTATCTGTTATACTTTTTTTCTAATCTATTCGGGATATTTCGAGATAGGATTACTATCAGATGATTATCTGAATTTTATCGGAGCAGAAAATTCCACTCTCTTAAAAAAGTTCACAAGCTCTGTTCCTATGATAAACAACCTGCATTTCAGACCGCTGTATTATATATCAATTGATCTCAGCTTATGGATAAACCAGATCTTTAATACTGCAAAAGATAATTTTATTGTATTCCGAATTGAAAATCTGCTGTACTTTTATCTTGCCGTATTTCTGAGTTCGTTGTTATTTTTCAAAACAACAAAAAAGTTATATTTATCTGTAACATTGCTTTTAATGTGCCTGCTTTATCCGAATAACATAAATGACATCTGCTGGACAGTCGGGAAGAACGATTTGCTGTGCGGAGTTTTTATTATATCCTCTCTACTTTTTACATTTTCATTTATAGAGAATAAAACAAAGTATAATTATTATCTTGCGGGTCTATTCTTTGTTTTCGGATTAATGACAAAAGAAACATCTGTTATACTGCCTGCAATAACAATTCTGCTGGTATATCTTGCTTATTCAAAGGAAAAAGTTTTCGAGTTAAAGAATCTTCTTATTATGGAGATTTTCATACTGATACTTTATTTTTCATTCCGTGTATATATTCTGGGAGTACAGCCTGCGGAAGTTGTCACAAAATTTCAGAAGCCGGGATTATACAGCAGCGCGGGAGTCACATTTAAAGCATTCATATCACTTCTTATTCCTTATGATTTTCTTACAATTCAGGAATATCTGAATAATTTTAATCTGCTGTTTTCAATATATGCAGGTTTGCTGCTGATATTTGTCGTTGCCGTTCTTTTTATTTTTGTCAGGACATATAATTTCAGGTATCTATTCGTACTTTCAATTGTATTCGTTGTTTCCATTTCTCCTAATTTAATTGCGGGATATTTCAGACCTCAGCTGATATTCATACCATTTATTCTGTTCAGTTTTTCTTTACTGCTGGCAGCGAATAAAATGGGTATCAATCTGAAATTTTACGCGGTTACATTAATACTTATTTTATTTATATGGGGAAAGCTGAGTTTCAATTTAATACAGGACTGGAAACTGGCTTATTACAATTCAGTTGAATGCATTAAGAAGATGACAGAACTTGACCTGAATACAAAGAAAAGAAATATCTTTATAGGCATTCCGTCGAGATTAAGGCAGGCAAGCATGCTTGATTATACGGTCGGAGCTTATAATTACTGGAAATACGGCGAGTTTAAAATTAAAGACAAAATAACAGATTTAGTCTTAACAGGTGCACTGGATGCGGCTTCTATGAATTCGGAAATATCAGTAGTTAAGCTGTCAGAGAATGAATTTGAACTGCTGACATCGGGTGAAACTCAGTATTTTCTCAGACTCGATGCGGCAAACATCAAATATAAAGACAAGGATATTGCGCTCAGACTTTCTGAAAAGAATTCATTTAGGAAACCAGTTGACCTTAAAATAAGATTGATCTCGGATGAAGCAGATGTTTATTTGTATTCTCAAAACCAATTTACGATGATTAAAAAAGATAATTCTTTAAGCGGGCTTTTAGAAAATAACGATTCAAAATAATTTATTTGAAAAACAATTACATCCGTCATACAATAACTGCAATATCTGCTGCTTTTATTTTTTTCTTTTCTTTTTATTCTTCAATAGAGTTCCTTTTGAATTTTGCCGATGACGATTCTTTTTTCTATATAAAAACAGCATACAACTTTTCAACCGGATTCGGTTCTACTTTTGACAGGGTAGATATGACCAACGGATATCATCCTCTCTGGTTCCTTTTATTGTCTTTGTATTTTTTTGTTCTTAATTTTATTTTAAATTTTACTCCTGAATTATATTACAGATTTACAGTAATACTGATCCTCTTTATAAATCTTTCTACGATTTATATTTTATACCTGTTTTTCAGAAATACGGGTAAAAAGGATTCAGCCGGACAAATATTATTATTCGTTCCGCTTTTTCTTACGTTTGTAGCCATCAGGGATTTCGGAATGGAAACTCATCTTTTATGTTTAATAATAGCTCTGTATTTACTGGCAAAATCCCGGGAAGTGAGCTCAGGCAATAACAACTTTATTTACAAAGGTATTTTACTTGCGCTGATCTTTTTAACAAGGATCGATTATTTATTCACCGTAATACCTGTTCTGATAATATCAGATCTAATTGTCACTTCATCTCAGTACAGGAAAAAATATTTGTGTGTTTCGCTCTTATCGTTACTGATTGTTACTTCGCTATATTTTTCTTCAAACTGGATTTTCTTTAATGAGATACTCCCCGTTACGGCAAAAGTGAAGAGTACTTTTCCGGAAACGTTATTATTTCATAATATTGGAAAACTTCTGGAACCCGGAGCATTTACAAATCAGTTTGTCAAAACAGTTTATACTTCAGGAGTCATCATTTTGTTTTTGATATTAACTTTTAAAAAGAAATTTAAAGACGCTTTCACCAAAACGGATTATTTTATGTTCGGAGTGTGCTGTGCTTGTTTTGTTTACTTATTATTGAATATTCTGATCAACAAACACGCATTGAAAGAATGGTATGTGGCTTTTCCTGCTTTTGCAAGCTCGCTTTTGCTTGTCAGAATTATACTTTTTTTTCCGAAAGTATATATTTTTTCATTAACTCTTTTTATTTCAATGTTCATTTTTATGTTTTACGTAACGCGCTTAGAGAATCCGAAATGGAACAGCGCTTATTATTATGCAAAGGAAATAAAAAAAAATACAGAAGACGATGACAGGATCTTTATGATAGATCTGAGCGGTATCATAGGGTTTTTTTCAGAACGGAAAATAATTAACGGTGACGGACTTATTAACAGCTATGAATATCAGAAATATTTATCTTCCAATAATCTGGCAAAATATTTCACTGACAGGAAGATTGATTATTATTCTACTTATTCACAGGACAATGCGCCGTTTGAAATGATTGACAGCTCAGGCTTTTATATAGACGAGAAATATTCAAATACTTTCGGCAATTATCCGTTTGTATTTCCGGGAAAAGATCTGAAGCTTAAGTTTCCATATTATTATTCTTATATTATCGGAGATGGCACCGGTTTCTGGTATCTTTTTAATTTAAGAGATTAAAAAAATGAACATACTTCATCTTACACCGGATTTTAATTATTCTGACGGAAGATCTTATTATGTTTATCTTCTTTTAAAATATTTCAGAAAGAGAGGACATAATGTTTTTCTTATGACCAACTGCGGTGATTCATTTGACAGGCTCAGCGAATCAGGAATTCCTTACAATGTTGATGCTTCATTGTCCCGAAAAACATCTTTTGTAAGCTCTTTGAAAAAGATTTCAAAGAAAGTTGATTCCCTTAACATTGACATTATCCACAGTCATCACAGGTACTTTGAATTACTGGCAAATTCCATGAAAAAGAAAAGAAAAATGAATACTGTTTTTACTTCTTTAAGTATTGTCGATAAGAGATTTTATGTAGAATATAAATCCGATAAAATTATTGCGGTAAGTAATTGTATAAGGGATATGCTTGTAAATAAATTCAATTTAAACGAAAATAAGATATCACTAATCCCGAATTTTGTTGACAGTGAAGAATATTCAGACAAAAGGAAAACTTTCCCTGATGATTCATTCTGCATTCTCTCCGCAGGAAGATTTCACAGGGATAAGAATTATGAAACATTAATAAAAGCTGTTTCGCTTATCAGTGGACAAAGAATAAAATTAATTCTTATAGGTGAAGGTCCGGAAAAAAATAAATACGAAACACTCATTCAAAAATATTCTGTAAATGCAGAACTTATACCTCCGCAAAGAGACCTTAGGAAATACTTTGACACAGCAGATATATGCGTACTTTCTTCAGTCAGGGACCCGCTTCCGGGATTCATGCTGCAAAGCGGCCTGCACCGTAAACCATTTATTGGTTCAGATACTGATGGAATAGCTGAAGTAATTGAAAATAATATTAACGGCTTGTTATTTGAAAAAAAAAATGAATATGAGCTTTCCGAAAAGATAAAATTTTTTATTGACAACAGGCAGACGGCATTAAATTGCGCAGACAATCTGAACAAACTTGTTTTTGAAAAGTTTACCGAAGGAACTGTCATATCGCAGATAGAGAATCTTTATCAGAGCTTTTATAAATAATCAATCTATTTGAAAACAACAAATACATTCAATATATTTGGTGTTGAGATAAATAACCTGACAAATGAACAGTTTTTGGATTTTATAAGTGAAAGTATTAATAAAAATCAGAAGCATACAATAGGATATGCCAATGCTGATACTTTGAATAAAATATACGAAGACAATTCATTAAAAAAAATTTTCAGTACATTTGATCTGATACATCCGGACGGCATAGGTGTTTATCTGGCTTCGGGACTTTTATACGGAAAAAATGGTTTGGAGGAGAGGCTGACAGGTTCGGATTTTTATCCTATTCTCATCAATGAATCAATCAAAAACAACTGGAAAATATTTTTCTTCGGTCATACAGATGATATATTACTGGAAATTAAGAAACAATTCCCATTATTAAATATTTCAGGTATAAATGAAGGCTATGATTTTGAAAATAAAAAAGTCATAGAAAAGATAAATGTTTCAGATCCCAATATAATAATAATTGGCTTAAGCTGTCCTTACCAGGAGAAGTGGATGTACGAGAATAAAGATAAAGTCAGTTTTAATATAATTCTTGCAGTTGGAGACGGAATCAGGGTTTTTGCCGGTAAAAAGACAAGAGGTCCTGTGATTTTCAGAAAGTCGGGACTGGAGTGGCTTGCAAGGCTGATATCAAGTCCTTTTTCTAATTTTCGGAAATATGTAATAGGAATTCCATTATTTATCAGCAGAATTATTGCAGCAAAATTTATATCCAAATAAAAATCTAAATAAAGTGAAATTTTTACTTAAAAGTGGTATATTGTTTCAACTCAAATCACATCTAATTTTTTAAAAAAATAAGGAGCTAATGAAAAAAGGTTACGATATTTGTTATTTATAAATATCTAATTTCAATTATGAGGAAAATTATTTTTATTATGATTGTATGCTTTTCATTTGCAGACAATTTATACTCTCAAAACAACTACAATTGGATTACTCCAAACAAGACATACTTAAAGCTTTTCATAAATGATGACGGAATTTACAGGATCAGCAGAACTGATTTTGTAAATGCAGGCATAAATCCCGGTACAATAAACCCCCGGACTGTTAAAGTATTATACAAAGGCGATGAGATACCGATATTTTTCCAGGGTGAAGATGACGGTGTATTTGATAACGGGGATTATTTTGATTTTTACGGATTAAGAAATTACGGCGGACCAACAAAGCACAGGGATGCTAATACCAATAATGTTCTCTACACAACAAATGAATACTACAATCTCTATTCCGATACAAGCACGTACTGGGTAGGATGGGATGGCAGTAATGGAAGCAGAATGCAGAGATCGGCTTATGTTTCTCCGTCAAATTTTCCTGATAATAATTATTTTAAAAGAGTTCATTTTGAAAAAGATGTTTTTTATAATTTAGGTGAGACAATAAATCCAAATTCAGATTACAGGTATTTCAGTAATGAAATAGTCAACGGTGAGGGCTGGTTCTGGAGATTCCTGACAACAAACGAATCACTTGAAGATACAACATTTATAAATGATCTTTCTTCTACTGCGAGTATATGCAGTTTAAAAGTATTCATAAAACCAGTTTCATTTACAAATGTAATTCCTCAGGACGAACACAGAATAGAAATCCTGATTAACAACACGGTCATAGATACATTATTCAGAAATGATCTGGCGAGAATTGATACGACAATTACTTTTCCATCAAGCTTACTTACACAGGGCGCAACCAATAGTATTAAATTTCACTATATACCGATAGGAAATGAGTATTTTTATCCGGGGATATTCATAGATTTTTTTGATCTTTATTACCAGAGAGACTTTACGATCAGGAATAATAATCTGCTTATAAATCTGTCAGGCGCGGATTCAACTTCCAGAAAATTTACTCTCGGAGGTTTTACTTCTTCTAATCCGATTTATATTTATGACATTAAAAATAATATTAAAATAGAAAACGGCAGCAGCAGCTCAGATACTTACACATTTACAGGAAAAAGCAATTCATCATTCAGAGTATTAAATCAGGAGATCACAAAAAAGCCGTTAAGAATAATTTCAAGACAGGTAAAAGATCTTGCTAATGCAAATAATGCCGCCGATTATCTTATAGTTTACAACAAGTTGTTTGAATCTCAGTCAGAACAATTAAAAAATCACAGGACTAGTTTCGATAATTTCAGAGTTTTCAAGGCTGAAATAGAAGACATATATGATGTATTCAACTACGGAATCGAAGATCCTGTTGCAGTAAGGTATTTTGTTAAGTATGTTTATGAAAACTGGAAACTGCCAAAGCTGAAATATGTATGCATGTTCGGAAGAGCGTCACTCGATCCAAAACAGAGCAGTTCTGCTTCAACTTATTATCATAACTATGTTCCTACATACGGTAATCCTCCGAGTGACGGATACTTTGTTAATTTCAATCTGGGAACATATACATATTATCATCAGATCTCAATCGGAAGAATTCCCGTGTACACTGTTGCAGAAGCGCAGGATGCCGTAACAAAAATAATTAATTATGACGCAAACCCGCCCGATAAATGGTGGAAAACCTATATCGCTATCACAGGCGGCGGAACAAGATCAGAGCAGCAGGCATTTCAGAATAAGTCCGAGGCATTGATTAATAATTATATAAAAAATCCTCCTCCTTCCATGAATATTTCAAGAATTTACAGAAATGATTCAACAGGTTATATAACATATAATTATAAGGATTCAATTAAAAAAGAAATTGACAGAGGTTCTCAGATAATTAATTTCATCGGACATGCTGCCGCACAGGACTGGGAAATTGGACTCGAAAATCCAAACACTTTGAATAACGGGAATAAGCAGCCTTTGGTTCTCAGCTTTACTTGTTTTACAGGAAAGAATTCAGAACCTAATTTAAGAAGTTTCGGAGAAGACTGGTTTTTATTGCCAAACAAATGCGCCATAGGATTTGTCGGTACAACGGGCTGGAGCTTTTCAGGTGTTGGTGACGGCTACAACGATAATATGCTCAGAAATTTTTCACGCGACAGTGTCAGAAGAATCGGTGATCTTGTTTCTTTTGCGTCACAAAGACTAAGTCAGGATTCAGGTAGTTTTGCATCACGGAATACAATTAACTGCTATAATCTGATTGGAGACCCTGCATCAAGCCTTCTCATACCCCGAACACCTGAGTTTGATTTAAAACAAAATGATT
This sequence comes from uncultured Ignavibacteriaceae bacterium, assembly GCA_964561045.1. Lineage (GTDB taxonomy): Bacteria > Bacteroidota > Ignavibacteria > Tepidaquicellales > Tepidaquicellaceae > JAGPCH01. The sequence continues at coordinate 19,607 of CAZLOL010000037.1, forward strand.
ATGCGTTGTCAAATCCATTTCCGTCTTTAGGAGAACAGGTTAAGCTTTCTGCATTCCCAAAAAATCTGGGAACGTATGTTGACTCCGTAACGCTGAGATTTCAGCTGAGAAAAAACGGAATTCCAGTTGACAGAAAAGACACAATCATGAGAGCCTTCGGTTATATTGATACGGTAAATCATTACTTCACAATTGATTCCATCGGAAATTACACAATGACTATAAGAGTAGATCCGAACAGGAAGTTTGCTCAGAAATATTATAATAATGATTCGGTGACTTTTCCGTTAACTTTAAGAAATCTTTCTTTTGTCCCGGTCAAGCCATTGGATAATTCTGCACTGAGTTCGGGTTCTTTTAAATTCACAGGTTTAAATCCCAACGTAAATCCTCAAAATAACAGTGTCAGAGTGATTCTTCAGGTAGATACAAACAGAGGTTTCAGCTCACCGGTTTTACAGACTTATAGCAGCAACAGTATTTCCGGAATATCTACGAACTTTAATGTGAATGTTCCTTTACAGGTACTGAACACTCTTTATTATATGAGGACAAACGCCGTTGTGAATAATGACAGTTCAGGATGGTCAGATATCACAAGAGTAATTTACAATCCGGAAGTTACCGGAAATGACGATAAACTTTCTGATTCAACTTATACAATTTTCACAATGAAGCCCGGACAGTTTAAAGAAACTGATCTTGTAAATTTAAATTATTCTTCCGGAGGTTTTACTTTAAATCAGTCCAATGGTATTTTGTTTTCGAAATCATACGGCAGCAATGGCAATCAGGCATCTTACTTTCTTATAAACGAAATAAGTTATTACAGCGACGGAGGTGGTAATACAGGATATAATTTTGCAAAGCTGCGAAAATACAACGGTCTGATAATGGATATAAAAAATTTCAGGATGAATTCGCCTCAGTCTTCAGATTCTGTTCTTAACTTCCTTAATACTTATGATACAACGGAATATATCATGGGTTATTATGCTTCTTATGTACCTGCAATGGACAGTATGAGACAGGATGTAAAAAATAAGCTGAAAGAATTCGGAAGCATATATTCTGATTCATTGAGAATTCTTTACGGTGAAGATAATTTTGATACCTGGTCATTTATCGGATATCTCGGCGCTGAGCCGGGACAGACATGTGAGCTGTTTAACAGATATCTTTCTAATTTTACACAGACTCCTCTTGAGTGTGAGCTGACTCCTGCATTTCAGAATATGTCGGGAAGAGTTTCGCAGATCGTCGGTACAGCAGATAAATGGAAGAGTTATTCATGGGAGCAGACTTTATTTCCAAACAGCTCTATAAAATTTGATGTATTCGGAATAGATAAGGATAATGTAGCAAACATACTTTATTCAGATATTACGAGTAACTCTTTCAACAGCTTAGATACAGTCAGTTCATTTATTTTTCCGAACTTAAGATTTGATGCAAAAATTGAAATAGATACTTTGGTTGGGCTAAACTCCCCCGCATTTATTTCAAATAACATAAAATACAATCCTCCGGCGGAATTATTACCGGATAATAACTCATTTACCGGAACTGATACAGTAGTTCAGGAAGGTGACACCGTGAAGTTCTCAATCAATTATTATAATGTCGGATTCATTGATGCGCCGGTTCAGATAAATACATGGTATGCAAACATAGACGGAGAAGTAAAGATATTTGCAAGTGATACAGTAAACACTCCTTTGAAAATAGACAGCCTTGCAAATTCAGCTGTAAGTTTCTCTACCGCAGGATTAAGGAATTCAAAAGTACAGGCCGATACAATTACATTATTTTTTGAAACTTCTCCGGCAGGAAATAAGAACGAGTTATTCTCTTATAATAATACTGCATTGACAAAGTTTGTTGTAAAGGGAGACACTGTACAACCATTTATGAATATAACCTATGACGGGATAGAAATTAATAACGGCGATTTTATTCAGGCAAATCCTAAGATACAATTGCAGTTTCTGGATAACAGCAGAATGGTAATAAATGATACAAACAACATCAAGGTTTACAGTTACGAAAACAACAGATATAATTATGTGCCATATTATATCAACGGAGTAAAGAATCCCGTAATAGATATTGCATTCCCTGACAATAATTTCCTGCAGGCAACCGTATATTATAATCCGTCATTACAGCCCGGCGATCACAGGTTCCGTTATGTAGCCACTGATATTTCAGGTAACTTTGCAGATTCAATTCTTAATTTTGTAACTGTTGATAATAAGCTCAGAATAAATGATATAGCAAATTATCCGAATCCTATGCAGACACAGACCAATTTCATGTTTATGCTTTCGGGACAGTCCAATCCTTCCAGCTGCAAGGTCAGAATATATACAGTAGCCGGAAGACTCATAAAGGAAATCAACACATCAGCAAACATCGGATATAATTCAATCAGCTGGAACGGGACAGACGATGACGGAGATTACATAGCCAACGGAGTATATCTGTATAAGTTTGTCATACAGGGAGATTCACAGAC
>CAZLOL010000038.1:0-4674 GCA_964561045.1 uncultured Ignavibacteriaceae bacterium
TTAACTATTAACTATTAACTATTAACTATTAACTATTAACTATTAACTATTAACTATTCAAACAAAAATCAACCGCATCGTTCAGCTTCATTTCCTGTCCTTCGCTTCGAAGTATATTAAACTTTTCTTCACCGAGTTCTTCACGGACCTTAGATATATTTTCTTCGGTTAAGTTCAGATTTTTATTTATTGATTTCCGTTTTCCTTCTTTTGAAAATGATTCTATGAATCCCTGTAACTTTGCAGATCTTTCATATTCCTTCCTTTCAAAATATATTTTTATTAATCCCGAAATGACGTCGGGCATAAAAAACTCTCCGCCGGGTTTTTCCCTTTCACTTATATACTCTTTATATATTTTAATTGCCTGATCGTATTTTTGTGTTTCCGTGTATAATCCTCCGAGGTGAATCCAGATCGGAAAAAGGTTCATGTTATACCCGCAATCTTTTGATATTTTATAAGCTTCAAGAAGTATATATTCGGCTTCATCGTAATTTTTGTTTTCATAATAAAGTTTAAGATCGGCAAGATGTACAAGATTCACTGATATAAGATAATTGTCATTAAGTCTTCTTGCAATTTTTAAACTCTCTTCGGAATACAGTTCCGCTTTTCTAATATTACCGGTTTTCCTGGAGTAGGTAACACTTAAACTCAAAAGCGCGCGGGCTGTCAGATGTTCATTTTTTATCTCTCTGGATATTTTCAATGCTTCTTCTTTTAAAGCAATTGATCTTTCATGATCTCCCAGGTTTACAACAGGAAAGGACAGATTATACAACGAGTTGGCTTTATCTTCCTTTGAATTAATTTCATCGCTTAATGCAAGAGCTTCTTCGTTTAACTTTGACGCATTACCGTAATCCATTTCAGTATAATATTTCAGACCAAGCGTATTCAGCCCTTTTACTATTCCTTCCCTGTCATTTATTTCACGGTAAATCTTCAGAGCTTCGCCGGAGAATTTTTCAAGTTCATCTAATTTGCCAAGCTCATAACAGAATCTTGCAATTCTGTAAAGAAGATCTGCTTTAGATTTGCTTTCCTCAGGATCTATTAAATCAAGGACCTTGATACTTGTATCATAGCCTTCCTGAAAATAGCCTTTGTTAAGCCAGAAATCAAAAGTATTTATAACAAGACTTACTGCACCTCCCGGATTATTTTCAGAAGCCCGCTGTATGTTGCTTCTTATATTATCCAGTTCGGGTTCTATAAGACTCAGCCATTTAAACTGTTCAATTTTTTTCGACTTCTGTTTTGAAGTTGAAGTAAGATCCAAAAAATAATCAAGATGCCTCTGATAATCCGCAGCGCTTTCTCCAAGCTTATCAAGAGCATAATATTTTATTGATTCCAGAATGCCGTACCTGCCGTCTCCGGCGTCTTCATTAAAAGTTATAAGGGATTTCTGATGAAGGCCGGTCATAAGATCAAGAACTTCATACTGATCGATCGTTTCATCACTGCAGATTTCTTCGGCAGCTTCCAGTGTCCATCCTCCCATGAATATTGAAAGTCTCTGAAGGATAAGCTGCTCCTCCGGACTAAGCATATCGTAACTCCAGTCAATCAGCGCTTTTAAAGTCTTCTGCCTGGGCAAAGCGTTTGCACTGCCTCCGGTCAACAATCTGAATCTGTCATTGAGACGCTCGAGTATCTTATCTGCAGAAAGTACATTCACCCTTTTAGCAGCAAGTTCTATTGCAAGAGGTATTCCGTCGAGTTTTTTGCAGATCTCTGCAACAGAATAAATATTATCATTTGTCAGGATGAAACTAGGATTAATGGATTGCGCTCTTTCAAGAAAAAACTTAACGGATTCATATTCTGACAATGAATCAAAAGATTCATTTTTAATTTTATCAGGTATAGATAAAGGAGGAATTCTGTATAACGTCTCACCCTGACTGTTGAATGGCTCACGGCTTGTAGAAATAATTTTTAATCCCGGACAATATGACAAAAGAGTTTCCGCTATCTGAGCGCACTTATTAAGCAGATGTTCGCTGTTGTCAAAAAGCAGAAGTATTTTTTTATCCTTTAAAAAATCTTTCAGTGTTTCTATCAGATCAGTTCCGGGATCTTCTTTCAGATTCAGTACTGAAGATATTTCTTTTACAACAAGTTCAGGATCAGTCACAGGCGACAGCTCAATGATCCAAACTCCGTTATCAAATTCATCTATCATTTCTGAAACAAGCTGAATAGCAAGTCTGGTTTTACCGGTTCCTCCGGCTCCTATGAGAGAAAGCAGCCGGATCTTCGGAAACAGCTGCTTAATCTCATTGATCTCTTTTCTCCTGCCGATAAATTCAGTTAGTGAAGAAGGAAGATTATTCTGTCTTGCGTCCTGTATCTTTAACGGAGGAAACTCAGAAGGTATATTTTCCGAAACAATCTGATAGATATGTTCAGGAAGCAAAATATCCTTCATTTTCCGCTCGCCAAAATCTTTAAAGGAAATTTTACTCCCGGGTTTGTCATTTAAGGCATTATAAACTTCCTGGGTTATTAATATCTGTCCTCCGTGCGCGACTGACATTATTCTCTGCGAACGGCTTAATGTAACATAACCTGAATAATCCTTATTTATAAATTCCGCTTCGCCTGAATGCAGTCCCATTCTTACTTTTATTTCCGAACTTCCCCAGTCAGCAGAATTAAGACTGATCTGGGATTTTATTGCGGCATTTACGGCATCTTCAGAACTGCTGAAAGCACAGCAGAAAGAATCCCCTACAATTTTAAAAACAAATCCGTTATTTGAATCTATAACTTCATATAAAATCTCATGATGCTTCCCAAGCGCAGCAAGATATCCTTTGTTGTCTTTCTGTGCAAGCCTGGTACTGCCTTCTATGTCCGTAAACAAAAACGTTACTTTACCTGACGGGATCAAATATTTAATTAAATTTTTTTACTCTTTAAATTACTTTTTGTAATTTCGAATTGCGAGTTATGAATTTTTGCAATATTAAGAATTTTTAATTTGCAATTTTGATAAACAGTGACAAACATAACCATTATATAGCTTAAATTGTTCAAAAGCATTCAAAAAATATTGCTTGTTAATTTTTCATTTTAATTCACTGCTGTAAAAAAATCAAACTGATGTGTATAATTTCATTGACACTATGTTCCCGAATATTATTTTATTAACATTACAGCGCTCAGGCTTTTTATTTTTTAAAAAAACTGATAAAGTATTTCTTTTATAAATTAAGTCATATATTATCATTTTATTAATTTCCATGATTGATTGGTATTTTATAATTAAATGGAGTATTTTTGTAATAATAAAATTAAACTAAATTATAAACGCTAATAATTCTAATACATCATATATTAAGAATTTTTGTTAATTAAAAAAATAAAATCATGAAAACTATTTTCACTTTTATATTCTCATTGTCGTTCTTATTAAACCTGATAAATTTCAATCATTTTTCTTTTTCTCAGGATATAAACTCTCATACGAATATTGTACAAAATAATGGGTCTTCAAGACTGGTCAATCCTTTGTATGAACTACGTGCCGGGAATTTTGACATATTCGATAATTCAGGTACGGATTTCAATACAGTTACTTTTGATTTCCTGATATATCATACGAATCTCCCGGACTCCGGACCGTTTGAATTTGCATCAGGACAATATTTCCTTTCCTTCAATCCGTTATTAGCCAACGGAGGCACATTGACTTATGAAATAATTCCCGGTTCTACTGAATTTACAAATCCTGATGCTGTTCCTTTAAATCCGACAGTTTCGGGTGATGAATTAAGACTATTCAGGAATGTTACGCTGGGACCCGGAAACGGTCCGATTGTATCTCCTGTATACCCAGGTACAAGAATTGTAAAAGTAAAGTTAACTACTTCTGCTCCGGGTTTTGATTTCAGTTATTTTAGTTTTGAATGGATTGATTCATCTTCCACTAATAATGCATCTTACATATTCGGCTACCTTGATACTGTAAGCACTAATCTGACTGGAGACGGAACATTTATTATTGATTCTACAAAGCTGATTTTACCCGTTGAATTATCGAGTTTTAACGCTGATGTCAGCAGGAACAATGCGCTGCTTAGCTGGTCAACTTCCACGGAAAGGAATAATTCCGGTTTCGATATTGAAAGATCCGGCGAAGACGGACAATGGTCAAAGATTGGTTTCGTTCATGGAAAAGGAAATTCTTCTTCACAGAATTATTATTTATTTGCTGACAGGAATTTAAATTCGGGCAAATATAACTACCGTCTTAAACAGACAGATTACAACGGAGATTATGAATATTATTACCTTCAGAATGAAGTTTACATAGGCATTCCGGATGAATTCAGCTTGAAGCAAAATTATCCAAATCCGTTCAATCCGGTGACTAGAATTGATTTCAGCCTGCCGGAAGAAGGTAATGTTTCTCTTTCTGTATATGATAACAGCGGAAAGCTCGTTTCAAAATTACTTAACGGAGCCTTAGGTTCAGGATATCATTCGGTTAATTTTAATGCCTCCACTTTATCAAGCGGTATTTATTTCTATAAACTTGAATTTGCAAATAACGGCAGATCAATCAGCAGGGTGATGAAGATGGCTGTGCTGAAATAGTTAATTGTGTAGTGTGTAGTGTGTAATTGAGTATTGTGTAATTGGGTAGTGTATATTGAG
>CAZLOL010000038.1:4774-19612 GCA_964561045.1 uncultured Ignavibacteriaceae bacterium
CACAATACTCAATTACACAATACTCAATTACACAATACTCAATTACACAATACTCTATACACAATACTCTATACTCAATACTCTATACTCAATACTAATAACTAAATATCAGCAGTTGTATCAATTTTACTCATACCATTTTCAAAATACTTCTCAAAATCTTCACCGAGTTTTTCTTTAAGAGTTTTCATAGTCTTATTATAAACTCTAAGTATATCTCTTTCCGGTAAATTAAACGGTTCAGTTATTTCTTTGGAAACTGAACCGAGCAGACTGGCCGCATAAGCCGGATCGGATTGACAGACAGCTTCTGCCAATCCGATTCTGCTGAACTTTATCCCTCTGTGATCATTTAATTCTTCAGACATTTTTAAGCTTTCCCTGTGAAGGTCTGAAGATTCTTCAGGTTGTCCGGTTGAGTTTTTCACAAATCCCAAAGCATTTATAGCGCAGGCAAGTCCTTTTTTATTTCCGAGTTCTGAATAAATTTTTATGCTTTCCGATAGATGAAATTCCGCTTCGGAATATTTTCCCGTATACCCTTCAATTGAACCTATATTTTCAAGAGTCACAGCCATGGCCCGGTTATCTTTCAGATCTCTCTGAATAGAAAGACTTTCGGAAAGATATTCCATTGCTTTGACGAAATCACTTTTCAATCCCGCCAATGAACCGAGATTTGTAAGTGTCATTGCTATTCCTCGGGCATCCTGCAATTTTCTGTACAGTATCAGACATTCATTAAAAACTTTTTCTGCATAATCAATCTCTCTTAAATTGATAAGCGGCGCTCCTAAATTTAAAAGGCTGTCTGCAATGAGTCTTTCATCATTTATTTCTTTAAAATATCTGCAGCTCTCTTCTGACATTGATTTTGACTTTTCATATTCGCCGGTTGCATTCGCTAACAATCCGAGATTGTTTAGTAAAATCCCGATACCTTTTTTATTTCCCGTCTCTTTATTTATTGCAAGAGATTTTTCATAATATGTCTTCGATCTTTCATAGTTACCCGTGATCCATTCAAACGAACCCATCCATTGATATGCGCTTGCCCTGATTTCAGAATTAACATCATTATCCGCATTCAAAAGTTCTTCAAAATATCTTAATGCTTCGGAATTATATCCTCTGATTTCCCAGTATCTTGCCAGATTTACAGCTATACGCAAACCTTTCTCCGCTTTATTTCTTATAATTGAATTTAATATTGCAACTCTGAAATTATAAGTTTCATATTCTATCTTTTCCATCCATTCTTTTTGCGATTCGCCTTCAATTTTCTCCCTGGCTTTAGCCGCAAAAAGTGTATAGAAATCCAGATGCTTCAGCATGATCTTATCAAGTTCATCTTTCTCACCGGCATCTTCAGAAGATGTCAGCTTTTCTTCAGCATATTGCCTGATCGTCTCGAGCATCCTGTAACGCTGAATGCTTGTTACTGCAATGATCAGTGATTTGTCTGTCAGCTGACTTAGCAGATCCAATATTCCGTTCTTATTTAATCTACTGTCTGAGCAAATTTCTTCTGCTGCTTCAAGGGTCCATCCGTCTGAGAACAGTGACAATCTGTTCAACAGAAGCTTTTCTTTTTCCGAAAGCAATTCATAACTCCAGTCTACCATTGCTTTCAGCGTCTGCTGTCTGGGAAGCGCAGTCCTTTTTCCATCTGTCAGAAAACTGAATCTGTCGCTGAGCTTTTCATTTATTTTTTCGACAGACAGAATTTTGACCCTGGCGGCAGCAAGCTCAATAGCGAGAGGAATACCGTCCAGTTGATAACAAATCTGTGCTAATGCAGGAGCATTATCATTATTCACTTTAAAATCTGAATCAGCAGTTATGGCCCGCTCAATGAATAACCTTACGGCTTCATACTGTTCAAGCTTTTCAGTTGTCATACTTTCGCTGGGATCGGGTATTTCAAGTGAAGAAACGCTGAAGATCTTTTCCCCCCGACAGCGTAATGCTTCTCTGCTTGTTGCAAGAAGCTTAAGCTTAGGACATCTGCTGAGAAGTGTTTCAGCCAATGAAGCGCAGACATCAACAATATGCTCACAGTTGTCCAGAATGACAAGAGTTTCCCTGTCTTTTAAAAAATCACAAAGAGTTTCTTCAGGAGTTTTTTCATGCTCTTCTTTCAAATTAAATATTTTCATTACTGTACGCGTAACCATTGCGGAATCTGAAACTGAAGCCAGTTCAATAAACCATATTCCGTTTGGAAAGTCGTCGATTATATCAGCTGCCGCCTGCAAAGCGAGTCTGGTTTTCCCTGCTCCGCCTGAACCTGTAAGCGTCAAGAGGTGTGTTTTTTTAATGAGGGTTTTAATCTGTTCCATTTCTGATTGCCGGCCTATGAAACTTGTCAGCTGAACAGGTAAATTATTCGGTCTTGCGTCAAGTGTTTTTAACGGCGGAAATTCTTTTCGGAGTTCCGGGGACATGATCTGATAAAGTCTGATCGGCTGAATTACATCCTTTAATCTTCTTTCTCCCAGATCACGAAATGAAATATCTAAATCATCATATTTATCAAACTTGTCTTTAACAAGATCATAAGTACTGTTTGAAATGATAATTTGTTCCCCATAGGCAGATGACATTACCCTCGCTGTCCGGGCAAGAGTTATGTAACCATTATAGCGGTGACCGTTCCACTCTGCCTCTCCGGAATGAATCCCGATCCTTACTTTGACCGTAGCTTCTTTCCAGTTCTCAGAGCGCAAATTGAGCTGAGCATTTACAGCTGCTTTGACTGCATCTTCTGCATTTGAAAAAGCACAGCAGAAAGCATCACCTATAATTTCAAAAACAAAACCATTGCCTGATTCAAACGCATTTCTTAGAATTACATGATGTCGGTCCAAAACGGACTGAAGCTCCGACGGAAATTCCTGCGCAAGCCTGGTGCTGCCTTCTATGTCGGTGAAAAGAAACGTTACATTGCCTGATGGCCTGCTTATCATTTTAATTTTTTAGTTACGAATCACAAATTACAAATTACAGATTACAAATACGATATTGATTATATTCATAATTGCACTTCAATACCTTTGCTGTTCAAATTATTTTTAAAATATCTGTTTATATTTAATTCCAAATCTTATTCAAATATATATTTCTAAAATTCAAGACAACCACTTCATCACAGATATTCCACCAATTTCGGTTTCTTAAACTTTTCAAACACAGAGAGTGGAACAGAGTGATACACAGAGTTACACAGAGTATTTGTCCCGATGTATTCTAAATTATACTGTTTATGAATATTACACACACTTCTGTATAACTCTGTGTATCACTCTGTATAACTTTGTGGTTAAAATTCGCTTTCAGTTTCCTTACTATTAAGTTTTCTTTTGGTATTTCAAAATGAAAAGCGGCAATAACTTTTAAGCTAATAATTTTATATTTGTTTTGGACAGATGTGACTTATAAATATTTATTGATCAGTGAAATACATTTTCAATAAAATTCTTAAAGATTATATTACTCCTAAACTTTTAAGATAATTCTTTGATTAATGTCTTATTTATTTTTGTGATCGCTGTCCCGGATAAATAAGTTTCAATACAACTCAGCCGGAATTCAATAAATGAAATTCAAACAAATTATTTTTCTTTTCATGTTGAATATTATATATACACCAATGATATCTTTTGCTCAATCTAATCAATACGCTGAGGATTTTCTGGAATTCTGGGATGAAGTCAATAGTAACTATGCGTATTTTGACAAAAAAAATACTGACTGGAATAAAGTGAAAACATTTTATCTGCCTGCGGCTGAAAATGCAAAAGACAGAGGTGAACTTATCACTGTATTTGAAAATGCACTGGAAGAGCTTTATGATGATCATTTTTCATTAAATACAAATTTAAAATCATCAACCAGATTAGTTCCTTCAGGGCTTGATATTTGGGCAGAATTTACCGGCGGGAAGGCAGTCATCACTGAAGTCAGAAAAGGCTTCTCGGCAGATTATGCCGGTATAAAAAGCGGAATGGAGATCATTAGCTTAAATGGTATTCCTGTAGAGCAGGCTGTAAATGACAGAACCGGGAAATGCATAACCGGTAAAGATTCAGAAGCTTATAATTATGCACTGAGAATGCTGCTTGCAGGTACATACCTTAAGCAACGTGAAATAACCGTGAAACAGGGAGAAACAATTAAAGTAATAAGACCTGACGAAGTAAATGGGAATATTTCCGATAATTACAAATACAATTCTCTTCTTGAATTCAGGACTTTAGATAATAATACAGGGTATGTAAAATTCAATAATTCCTTAGGGGAAACGGATGTGATAGAATTGTTTGACTCAGCACTATTTCAGCTTAAAGATACAAAAGCATTAATCATTGACTTAAGGGAAACACCCGGAGGCGGAAATTCAGTTGTTGCAAGAGGTATTCTCGGAAGGTTCATTTCAAATGAATTGCCTTATCAAAAACACGTCCTGCCGGAAGATGAAAAATTGTTTAAAATAAAAAGAAGCTGGCTCGAACTCGTATCACCAAGAGGTCCTTTCAAATATGATAGACCGGTTGTTATTTTAGTCAATCACTGGACCGGAAGCATGGGTGAAGGCATTGCAATCGGTTTCAGCGCATTAAACAGAGCTAAAATCATAGGAACCAAAATGGCAGGACTAAGCGGAGCGATCAGCAGATTTGAAACAACAAATACAAAAATTCCATACAGCTTTCCGACTGAACAGATATTTCATATTAACGGCACTCCCAGAGAGAATTTTCTGCCTGATAAATTAATAGACCTTACTAATCCTGTTTATATCCAAATTGCAGATCCGGTTTTGTATGAGGGAATCAGGGATTTAAATTGAATTTTAAGATTCGTTTTATGAGTTATACTTTACGACTTTTCACTGGAAAGCAAATTAATTTTATAACAGACAAATGAAAAAATTTCTGATTTCAGTTACTCTATTATTATTTTTTCTTTCTTTAATGTCATCAGATTCTTCAGGACAATCTTCTTTAGATAAAGAAAAACTGTTAATCAGGCTTAATGCATTAAAACAGGAAAAAAATGTTAAGTCACTGATCGCCGGGATCTGGAAAGGTGAGGAGGAAATATTGACATCCGCATCAGGAGAGTCAATGACATCAGTTCCGGCAAACATCGATATGCATTTGCGTATCGGCGGAGTATCAGAGACTTTTCTGGGAACTTTGCTGATGATACTTGCCGATAAAAAGATTGTGAGTCTGGACGATTTAGTTTCTAAATGGCTTCCCGGTCTGCTCGCTGCAGATGAGGTTACTTTAAGAATGCTGATAAAAAACACAGCCGGATATAAGGATTATGTTCAGAATGAAAAGTTTATGGATTTAGTAACAAAGGAACCATTTCGAAACTTCAGCAGAAAGGAAATAATTGATTTTTCAACGAGCAGCGGAGAACTTGAATTTCCTCCGGGTACAAAAGGAGTTTATTCTCATACTGAGTTTACTATACTCGGTGAAGTGCTCGAACTTGCAACCGGGAAAACAATGCCGGAACTTTATGCCGAAAATATTTTTCAGCCATTGAAACTTGAGCATACAGGATACAGCATTACATCAGATCTACCATATCCCGTACTTCACGCTTTCAGTTCGGACCGCGGGATCTATGAAGATGCTACTTTCTGGAATCCTTCCTGGACAGGTGATTCCGGACCTTTATACTCAAATCTGAATGATCTTGGCAGATGGGCACGGGTATTTGGAAAAGGAGAGCTTCTCAAACCTGATTCATTTGCAGAGCTGATCAGCCGTCCCGAAGGAATTAACAGGCCTGATCTGTATTTTGCATCCGGCTTTGTGGTTGCCAACGGCTGGTATCTTCAGAATCCGTCTTTCAACGGATACAGCGGTGCTTTCGGTTATCTTCCGTCGAAAGAACTAACTATTATAATCTACACAACACAGTCGCAGGATCCTGAATCAGATGCACAGGCATTTCAGATATTCAAGGAGCTTGCAGAGATGATTACTCCGGAAGCGAAAATAAATTTTTAGAATGATAAATATTAATATACGATTCAGTTATTAGTTAACAGTAATCAAAAACATCTGAAAAACAATATACATACAGAGAACTGGTAAACCTGTCTTTTGAAATACTATGTTCAACACTATTCCGGAAATGAATTTCTGACCTGCTGTTTTCCGGAAGTTTCCGGTTAGTAATCAGTAATTATTTTACTGCCAGTTCAATAATTTCTTTATCCGACAGTGATTTTCCATTTTCGAATTCTTCCAGAACTCTTTCTTTTCCTGTTTTCAGTTCAGCAGTTTTCAGTATTTCATTAATTTTAGAATCAACTTCATCTTCTATGTATACTCCGGTTGAATCCAGCTTTGCTTTTAGAGCTCCTATGAGTCTTACTGCAGTTTCAGTTTCACCTTTCGTCAATATTATCTCAGCTATTCCTGAAACAGCTAAAACAAAGGTTTTCATTTCCGTAAATTCAATCTGAGCTGAGAGACATTCCTTAAAATATTCTTCTGACTTTGTAATTTCGCCTTTTTTAAATAGTAGCTGCCCTAAGCTGGCCAGTGAATACAGATGAGCGACATTATTCCCCGTTTCCCTGCTGAGCGTGTATGCCTTATCAAGATATTCCTGTGCAGTTACATAATCCGCGTTTTGCAATGCAAGCACACCGATGTTGACTAATGATATGCACATTCCGTTTTTATTTCCAATTTCAGAATCAACTTTTAAACCTTCATCAAAATATATCTTTGATTTTTGATAGTCACCTCTCATTGCGTAAACCTGTCCTAAGTTGTTCAATCCTATTCCGACGTATTCATCATTTTCAATTTTTTTGGCAATATCAAAACATTCCCTGAAATATTTTTCTGCAGTATCAAGATCTCCTTCGGTCAGCAATATGAGTCCTAAAGAATTGAGAGCTGAACTGATACCAAGTTCATGTTTAAGCTCGCGCTTTATCTTCAGATTCTCTTCCAGAATTTCTCTGGATCTTTTATAGTTGCCAAGGTCTGATTCTATCAGACCCAGAGTATTCAGGCTCATTGACAAACCATTTTTGTCTCCGAGTTTTCTGTAGATGAAAAGACTTTCTTCTATGAATTTTACGGCGTTAAGATTTTTTCCCTGCTGTGTAGCAAAAATTCCTGCATTCCTGTATGTATCGGCTATCAGCTGTTCAGATACTCCATCCTTGTTCTGAAGTAATTTATCAAACCAGCTGCTGGCTTCAAACAGATGTCCTCTCATATCCCAGTATTTTGTCATTACGCCTGCCAGTCTGTGTCCTTCTTCATTTAAATTTTCTTCAATTGCCCTGCTTAATGCTGCCTGAATGTTCGGATATTCATCATCAAATCTTCTGAACCATGATCTTGCTTTTGCTCCGTTTAATTCAGGTTTTGCTTCTTCACATAAGTTTAAATAATATTTCAAATGTCTGTTCTTAAACAGCTCATCTTCACCGGCATCTTTTAATAGCTCATAACCATACTGCCTGATGGTTTCGAGCATTTTATATCTGCAGGTACTTTCCATGTAAAGTATAATGGATTTTTCAACAAGCGAGTTTGTAAGATCAAGTATATCATACACATTCAGTAATTCATCCGGACATATCTCTTCTGCATCCGTCAAAGTCCAGCCTCCTGAGAATACAGAAAGTCTTCTCCAGAATACTTTTTCTTCATCAGTGAGCAGACCGTAGCTCCAGTCAATCAATGCTTTAAGCGTCTGCTGCCTGGGAAGTGCTGTTCTCTTTCCTCCTGTAAGAAGTCTGAACCTGTCACCCAGTTTTTCGCAGATTTTCTCTACCGGCAGAACTTTTATCCTTACTGCAGCAAGCTCTATGGCTAAAGGTATGCCGTCGAGCTGAAAGCATATCTGCGCCAGCGCAGGAGCATTTTCATTGGTTACTCTGAAGTTAGGATTAACTGCAATTGCTCTTTCAATGAATAATCTGACAGCTTCATACTGAGATAACTGAACCGGAGTTATCTTTTGTGCAGGATCAGGATGAGACAGTGACAAGACCTTATGTGCGATTTCTCCTTCACATCTTAAAGCTTCCCTGCTTGTTGCGATGATCTTTATCTTTTGAGAATTCTGAAGTAGCTTTTCAACAAGAACTGAGCATACTTCTATCAAATGCTCACAGTTATCCAGTATTATTAATATTTCCTTTTTCTTTAAATTATCGATTAGAATATTTTCCGATGTTTTCCCCGGCTCTTCCATGATGCCGAGAGTTTCCATAATTAGATTCGGAAGAAGAATTGGGTCAAGTAATTCAGCAAGCTCTGTGATCCAGACACCGTTTTCAAATTCATCTATCAGATCTGCAGCGGTCTGAAGTGACAGTCTGGTCTTTCCTGTACCGCCCGGTCCCAGCAGTGTAAGAAGTCTTGTTCCTGCTAATAATTTTTTTACATCCGATATCTCTTTTTCCCTTCCGATAAAGCTCGTCAGCTGAACAGGCAGATTATTCGGTCTAGCATCTAGTGTTTTTAAAGGCGGAAAGTCCGCCCTAAGGCCGGGTGACAGAACCTGAAAAATTCTTATCGGCTGAATTACATCTTTTAGCCTTCTTTCTCCAAGGTCCCTGAATGATATATTTAATTTCTTAATTCTCTCTGATCTATCACTGCATAGTTCATATGTTGTGTTAGAGATAATTATCTGTTCACCGTAAGCTGACGACATTATTCTCGCAGTCCGGGCAAGAGTAATATATCCCATGTAACTTTTACCATTCCACTCAACATTCCCGGAATGAATGCCTATGCGGATCTTCAGAACTGGTTCTTCCCAGTTAACCTGTGAAAGACTTAACTGTGCATCAACTGCTGCTTTTACAGCATCATCTGAATTTTCAAATGAACAGCAGAATGCATCTCCGACTATTTCAAATACAAAACCATTATTTGATTCAATTGTCTGTTGCAATATATCATGATGTAAATGCAATGCGGGCTGAAGCTTATCCGGAAAATCCTGTGACAGCTTTGTGCTGCCTTCAATATCAGTGAATAGAAGTGTTACATTGCCGGTTGGGATTTTCATTTTGGAGGTAATCAGTATTAAGTATTAAGTATTGTATATTTATTATTTATGTATTTAATGTTAAATATTAGGAATATGATAAAAGAATTGAACTATCAACTTTCAACTTTCAACTTTTAACTTCCAACTTTCAACTCTGATCATTTAAAACCGCCAGATCTACTGCTTCATCAAGTGTCATTTTCTTTCCTTCATTAAAATAATTTGTAAATTCTTCATCACTTAATTTTCCATGGAGGTCACTGATTATTTTATCTTTAAGGTTTTGCTTATCTATTTCTAAAACAACTCCTATATTTTTTAAAGCAGACTCTGCGGCAGTAAGCAATTTAACGGAATCTGATAAATTATTATTTTCACACAGTATCCCTGCAAATCCGATCAGTGATTCTGCAATGCCGCTTTTATCACCTAATTCCCTGCTCAGATCCAGACTCTCTGAAAAATACTTCCGTGCAATGTCATGGTTTTTCATGTAGTAAGATAGATTTCCTAAGTTTTTAAGAGATTTTGAAATACCCTGTTTCTCCTGTAGTTTGATAAAAATGGCATGGCTTTCTTCAAAGAACTTTGCAGCCTGTTCATATTTTTCCTGATTAGAAAATACATTTCCAAGATTATTCAGAGATTCAGCAATTCCGAGCTTATCCCCAAGTTCTTTTCTAAGTGCAAGACTCTCTTCATTTAGTCTTTGTGCCTCTTCATAATTTTCATTATTATAAAACAGAAGCGCCAGATTATGAATTGATACTGCTATACCGCTTTTATCTCCGAGCTCTCTTCTTAGTGAGAGGCTGTCTTCATAAAATCTCCTGGCATTTTCGTATTTACCCTGATTGTATGACATAAATCCAAGACTGTTGAGAGAGCCTGCTATGCCGTTCTTATCTCCAAGTTCTCTTCTTATAGTGAGACTCTCTTCAAGAAATTTCTGAGCACCCTCATAATCTCCCTGGTTTATTGCAATGTTCCCCATATTACTGAGAGTATTTGAAATACCGCGCTTATCTCCCAAATCACGTTTAATTGAAATGCTTTCTTTAAAAAACTTCTGTGCCTGTTCATAATTTCCCAGATTAAACTCTACCAGTCCAAAGTTATTGAGTGATCTGGATATACCGATTTTATCTCCCAGTTCACGTCTCAATGCCAGACTCTCTTCACAGAATTTCTTTGCCTGTTCATAATTTCCCTGATTATTCTCAATAATTCCCAGATCGTTCAGACATTCAATGATACTTTTTTTATTATTCTGCTCACGGCTTAATTCAAGACTTTCTTCATAAAACTTTTTTGCCACTTCAGTATCTCCTTGAAGCCTTGATAATCCGCCGGCACGCAATAGAATTTTACCCAGCACTGGTTTACTTATTTCCTGAATATTTTTAAGAATACTTTCCAGCAGCAGTCTGCCTGTTGAATAGTATCCTCGAATTATCCAGAAGTTACCCAATGCTCCGGCAAGCCGTTCTCCTTCTTCCCTGTTCCCGCTTTTCACTGACCATGCGATTGCAGACTGAAGATTTCCGTGTTCTGATTCCAGTCTCTCCAGCCAATTGAGTGTTTCGCTACCTTCTAATTTCGATTCTGCTGTTTCAGAAAGTTCCATAAAATAATGCAGATGCTTTGACAATATCTCATCTGTTTCTTTTAATTCATTTAGCTTAACCTCTCCATACTGTTTAATTGTTTCAAGTATCCTGTATCTTTCCTTTACTTCATCATATAATATTATGGATTTTTCTACAAGCGTAATCAGCAAATCAAAGATTTCAGAATTTGATATTTTATCATCTGAACAAATTTCCTCCGCTGATTCTAATGTCCAGCCGTCTGTAAAAGCCGAAAGTCTGCTCCAGAGTATTTTCTCCTTTTCAGGTAAAAGATCATAGCTCCAGTCGATCAAAGCTTTTAACGTTTGCTGTCTGGGAAGTGAAGTTCTCCTTCCGCCTGTAAGCAGATTAAATCGGTCATCCAGCCTGTCATATATTTTTTCTACTGAAAGTATTTTTGTCCTCACTGCTGCAAGCTCAATAGCAAGTGGTATTCCGTCAAGTCGTTTACATATCTTTGCCAGTGCATGAGCATTCTCTTTTGTAATTTTAAAATTCTGATTGACTGACAAAGCCCTTTCAAGAAATAAACAGACGGATTCATACTGAATTATATTCTCCGGCGTATTACCCACAGAAGTATCAGGTATTGATAGAGAAGGGACCCTGAATGCTTGTTCCCCTGAACAGTTCAATGCTTCCCTGCTTGTAGCTATTATTTTTAACTTTGCGCAATTGGATAAAAGCATTTCGGCTAATTTTGCACATTCATTTATAAGATGTTCGCAGTTGTCCATAATTATCAGCATCTCTTTATCCTTAAGATAACTGTTCAGGGTTTCATCAGATGTACGTCCTGGCTCTTCTTTCACTCCGAGTGAATTCAAAAGAGTTTGCACAACAAGTGCGCCGTCTGTTACGGATGCAATTTCAGTAATAAAAACACCGTTTGAAAATTCATCTATTATATCAGCAGCTGTCTGCATTGCAAGGCGTGTCTTTCCTGAGCCGCCCGATCCTATGAGTGTCAGCAGACGAGTCTGCCGGAAAAGATTTTTTAGCTTCTGCAGTAAATCTTCGCGGCCTATAAAACTTGTCAGCTGAGCAGGTAAATTATTCGGTCTGGCATCAAGAGTTTTTAAGGGCGGAAATTCTTCCTGAAGACCGGGAAAAATAATCTGATACAGTCTTATTGGATTTATTACATCCTTCAGTCTTCTCTCTCCAAGATCACGGAATGTTATGTTCAATTCTTTCACACTGTCAAATTTATCTTTGACTAATTCATATGTGCTGCTTGAAATGATTATCTGTTCACCGTATGCCGATGACATTACCCGGGCTACACGGGCAAGAGTAATGTATCCCGTATATTGATCATTACTCCACTCTGCACTGCCCGAATGAATTCCGATCCTGATCTTTATCACTGCATCATTCCACTTATGATTAGCAAGCTCAAGCTGAGTAGTTACAGAAGCTCTGACAGCATCTGCTGCATTTTGAAATGCACAGCAAAATGCATCCCCAACGATCTCAAATACATAACCATTATTGGATTCAACTGCATTCTTCAATATTGCATGATGTATATCAAGTGCGCTCTGAAGCGTATCGGGATATTCCTGCGACAGCCTGGTGCTGCCTTCAATATCCGTAAAAAGAAATGTGACTATTCCGGTCGGTTTATCTGTCATTTTAAGAAATAAATTACATAAGTAAATATTCAGATTTCTTTAATAAAAGATATTCTGAATTTTTAATAAAATAATTTTAATATTATCAATATTCGATTCTAAAGTTTTTATAGACTTTGATCAGTCTGTAAAGTAATTTTATTTTCTGAATAAGGAAAATATTTAAGTATTATACATCCTACAGAAGAGACAATGATATTCTGTCAGATGAATAATATTTGAGCGGAAGAATTTATGTAATTGCAATGAATGTGATTTAAAATACCAATTATATAATATGCGGCTTGAGAATAATCGAATAAATTAGTTTGTGAAATCTATATTGAAAAATGATTAATATTCTGAGTCCGGTTTTATTTAAAAAGGCGTTATTGATCTTACAAAACCTACTGAGTTGTTATAAACAATATTAAGATCTTCCGAATTGACAAAATTATCTCCGTTGATATCTGTTACATTATATCCTGATGTAAAATTTATGGCATCTTCATACACCATTATAACATCTGTCAGGTCAATTATCTTATCCTGATTAACATCTCCGCTGTATATGCAGTAAGTTGAATTCATAAGTTTCAGATTATTTCCGTAAGCTGAAGAAGCTGAATCTATTATATTGAAATATTTAATAGAACCGCCTGTGCTGAATCGTGAAACAGCTCGAGACCATGTTTCGATCGAATTCCGGTGCTTCACAACAATGTACATAGAATCTGGATATCCAAAACCTACAGATACTGATTGTACACTGAATGAAGAAAAACTGACAGAGTCAACCCTGCTTTTAAAACTGCTCAGGAGGCTGAATGGGAAAGAGGGATTTCTGATTTCAATTGTAACAGTGTCTGTTTTGTTAAGCCTACCTGTAGTTGTATTAAAGAGTCCTTCTATAGAAGTATTCAAGCTTAGCAGCCTTGCGTTATAAGATTCCCATGGAATTGTCTGCCATATAAACATACCGTAAAAATTCGGTGATACATAAGTATCTGAAGAATTTGTTATATCATATAATGTATTTCCAACATTCGCCATGATTTTTGTATATGGATATGAAGGTCCTGTCCTCCAGAACAGGCTCATTTCATTTTCTCTATGAATATTATTTACAATTATGGAAGTCGCTGTTGTTTTAAGACTGACCTTTGCTATTTTTGTACCGTATCCTGAACTGCTGATGGAATATCCCGAGCCGGGAGGTGCAGGTGCTATTGATACCAATCTCAATATAGTACCATTAATGCTTACATTCCTTGGTCTGAGCCCTGAAGGAAGATCGGATCCTTCTATCTGCAATGTAAGTGTTCCTCCCTGGGCAATGTATGGCTCAAAGTCAAAATAATATTCCCCGTATAAATATTCCAGCGGGACAGAACCTGTATTCTTCATGTAAATATCCCATTCAATTGTTCTGTAAATTCCGCTGTCCATTGTGAAGTTCTGTGCAATAAGAGAATACTGTGGTATCTGAGAATATGAGTTTCCGGCAATAGTGGTAAAAAAAGCAACTGCAAAGTCTATTATAGATTTGTTCATATTGATTTCCACTTTAATTAGTATTTTTACTTTTAAAAAAATAGTTTTATAATAGTATATAATCAATAGATATCAGATTTTAGCAATTCACTGATATTAAATTGAGATGCGTAATATAATTATAATGAGTAATCAATACAGATTAATTTTTACATCTTTTTTGTTTTTCGTGCGGTAGATTTTGCTTTATGCTTTGAATTAATACCCAGTTGCCTCATAATTAAATGTTACCGTAGCAGTAGAAATCTTTTATTTTCTTTTTGCTACTTTTTTCTTTTGCTAACATTGTTAATAATGTTATGTAATTCTTCAACCGGAAAAGTATTCTGAGGTCTGATAAATGCAAAGATGTTTTAACTCGTAAGATAAGAATCGTAAGATTCGTAAGATTCGTAAGATTTTGTTAAAATGAATTTTATTGATTATTAAACTTAAGAGAATTCAACTCTATAACCAAAATACAATACTCTATACTCTATACAAAATACTCAATACTAATTACCAAATTATCTATCCGATATCTGAAACGTATTTCCATCAGGATCTTTACCGTCACAGAATTTCATACCTTCATATTCAAATATCTTTCCCATCCTGATTCCTTTTGCTTCTAATTTCTTCTTTGCAGCAGCTACATTTTTCGTGCCGAAAACTATCTTAATTCCTGAATCGCATTTTTTTCCTTTTACGGGAGTTCTGTGCAGAGCTAAATTACATCCTTCTCCTTCCAGCTCTGTCCATTCTTTGTCAATATTATTTTTCACTTTTAAACCGAATGCATCCTTGTAGAATATTGCGGTCCCAGGTACATCCCTTACGAAAATAATTACTCTTGCTATTTTTAATTTCATTTCTCAGTTCAGTTGGCTATAAATTATACTTAATTTATTTTTTGACTTCATGTAAATTACCATTTAATAATTCTAATTTGAATATCTTTTTGCTTTAGCAGTTTGACGTTTTGCTTTAGCAGTTTGACG
>CAZLOL010000038.1:19712-21618 GCA_964561045.1 uncultured Ignavibacteriaceae bacterium
TTTTGCTTTAGCAGTTTGACGTTTTGCTTTAGCAGTTTGACGATTAGCTTTAGCGGGTTGCAGATTAGCTTTAGCAATTTGCCGTTTTGAATTAGCAATCCGGCACAAAGCCTTAACAGACTTCAGTTCACCTTTAAATTTTTTATCTTTTACTTCTTGAAACTGTTTTCAGTAACCTGAAAGATTCAGTTTCTTTGTCAGACAATAATAATAACGTTAAAAACTCAATTGATAAAGAATTTAAGGATGGCGAAGTTGCGAAGGATATTTTTATTGGGAATGAAGGTCCAATATAGTACAGAGAAATAGTAGATGGTACAGAAACTCAGGAAGATCCGGATAGAACTCTGCTTGCTTACAAGGCATCGAAGATGATTGTTGACCATACTATTGTTGATCAGATAAAATACCTTCATGATAAAAAAAGAAATTGCCATAGATCTTGACCATCAGAAAAATACATACAAAGGAATTACTTATGCATTGTGGTTCGAAGACGAAAACTTTTTCATATCGACTGCAACTGGTCAAAAAATAGGATCTGGAATAATTAATTTTAAAGACATACTATTATCCGGCGCTAATCGGTCTATAACTATTTTATCCTGCATTCCATCAATCTATGACTTAGTAGAACTTTCATTAAATAAAATTATTTTAACTTTTCTTAAGCAAAAGAATAATTATATTGACGCATATTAATCAACCATGTTTAAAAAATCAAACTGCATTAGTTGAATAGTGAAAAAGAAATATTATTAAAAAAGACATACGACAAGTTCAGAAAGATCAGCATGAATAAACTTCCGGCGAAATTACTGGATGGAATAACTTCTGATAATATTATGGCTTATGGAACTACAATAGATGAAAAGCTACTGTCAATTCAGGATTGCAGGGATCTGGTGGAAAGACAGAAGAAGCAGGGAGAAGGTATGAAATTTAAACATGAATGGAATACTGAATCAATCTTAATTTCTCCGCAGGAGGATTCAGCAATTTTTGTTGAAGAATTAAAATTAGACATAAGATCCGGTAAAGATACTCACGGGCTTTTTCTGAGAATAACAACTGCACTGGAATATTCTGATAATAAATGGAAAGTTGTACATTTCCATACTTCCAAACCAGATGACACCAAAGGAGAAACCGACACGTGGCACGTTGATGAGTGGAAAAGGAAAAACGAAGAGCTTCAGAAATTAGTTAATGAAAAAACTGCAGACCTGATTATTAAAAACCGTGATCTTGAGATTGAAACTTCACTTGAGCGCGTCAGGGCAATTGCAATGGGAATGCGGAGAAAGGAAGACCTGCTCGATATCTGCGAAAGGCTTTTCGATGAACTCCGGAAACTTGGTTTTAAAGAACTAAGAAATACAATGATAAACATACACAATGATGAGGAAGAAACTTTCATTAATTATGATTATTCCGACACACTCGGCAAAACAATCACTCCTTTAAATTACAATATCAATCCAGTCATTTCAAAACAGATTAAGCAGATCAGAAAAGGCAGAGATGCTTTTTCCGAAACATCTTTCAAAGGCAATGAATTAAAAGAATGGAAAAAGTTTCGTAAAAGAAAAGGTGAGCCTGATGACCCGCGTCTGAAAAACACTAAAGCTCTTTATTATTATTTTTATTCTATCGGAACAGGCTCAATAGGAATTTCAACCTTTGGTTCCATTTCAAAAGATGATCTTGATATACTGAAACGGTTCAGAAATGTATTTGAATTTGCATACAGAAGATACACGGATGTCTCGAATGCTGAGGAGCAGGCAAAGGAAGCAAGGATTGAAGTTTCTCTTGAACGTGTAAGAGCCATAGCCATGAGCATGAAAAAGCCGGAAGAGCTGCTTGGAATCTGTAAAGTAATTTTTTCCGAACTTAAAGCGCT
>CAZLOL010000039.1:0-14431 GCA_964561045.1 uncultured Ignavibacteriaceae bacterium
AAACTCTGCGAGACTCTGTGAAAAACTCTGTGCAACTCAGCGGTTATTGCTGTCAACTTAGTTGTTAAAAAAATTTCTTACCATTTTGAGTAGAATTTAACTTGTAAGTGATTAATCACAATCTTTCCACAATAATAGCGCTAGCTTCTCCGCCTCCAATGCACAATGTAGCAAGTCCTCTTTTTGCATTTCTTGCTTTCATTGCATAAAGTAAGGTCGTTAATATTCTTGCGCCGCTGCCGCCTATCGGGTGCCCGATAGCTACTGCACCTCCGTGTACATTTACTTTTAACGGATCAAGCTCTGCTAATTTATTTACCGCGCATGCCTGAACTGAAAAAGCTTCGTTTGCTTCGACAAGTTCAAGGTCTTTTACTTCCAGGCCTGCTTTCTTTAATACATTCTTGATTGCATATGCCGGTGATGTAGTGAACCATTCAGGTTTCTGTGCAAATGAACCCTGAGCAACTATCTTAGCAAGGGGAGTAATACCCAGCTCTTTTGCCTTTTCAGAAGACATCAGGACTAATGCTGCAGCTCCGTCGTTAAGATTTGATGAATTAAAAGCGGTTACAGTTCCGTCCTTTTGGAAAGCGCCTTTGAGAGTTTTACCTTTTTCAAAATTCACTTTTCTTACATCTTCATCTTCGGAAACAATGACAGTTCCTTTTCTGTCTTTGATCTCAACCGGAACAATCTCTTCACTGAACAATCCTTTTTCGATCGCATTCAAAGCTCTCTTATAACTTTCCTCAGCAAATGCGTCTTGTTCTTCACGTGTGATTTTCATTTCCTTGGCGCACATTTCAGCCGCGCTTCCCATGTGAAAATTATTATAAACATCCCAAAGACCGTCATGAACCATTCCGTCAATGACAGTTCCGTTTCCCATTCTGTAACCTGTTCTTGCTTTGTCAAGATAGTAAGGAACATTGCTCATTGATTCAAATCCGCCGGCTATGACAATTTCTGCATCACCGCATTTGATCGCCTGTTCTGCAAGCATAACTGCTTTTAGTCCGGAGCCGCATACCTTATTAATAGTAAGGCAGGGGACTGAATCTGGAAGCCCGGCAAAAATAGCCGCCTGTCTTGCCGGCGCCTGACCCATGCCTGCAGGAAGTACACATCCCATTATCACTTCTGATACATCTTCAGGTTTTATATTCGCTCTTTTTACTGCCTCTTTAATAACAATTGCTCCGAGTTCAGGTCCTTTCAGAGATGACAGACTTCCAAGATAACTTCCGACCGGAGTTCTGACAGCCGCTGCTATGACTACTTCTTTCATTTTATTTTTATTGTTTAAATTATATTCTGCTGTTAATAAAAGATGACTAAATGTTTTTAAATTAAATCTTTGATGCAATGACTGCTATTTCTGCAAACTCATCAGCTTTCAGGCTTGCGCCGCCGATCAGAGCTCCGTCAACACCGCAGGCAGAAAGAATTTCCTTTGCATTCTTTCCGTTAACGCTTCCTCCATATAAGATCCGAAGATTATCTGATGTCTCCGGATCATAGATCTTTGAAACCACTTTTCCGATGTACATATGCATATCGCTTACCTGTTTCGGAGTGGCGTTCAATCCGGTTCCAATTGCCCAGACAGGTTCATATGCTATCACAAGATCTTTCATATTATCCCGGGAAATTTCAGCAAGCCCTTCTATAACCTGCTTCTCAACAACCCCTTCGAAAATCTCATCTTCACGTTCTTCCAGGGATTCACCCACGCAGAGTATCGGTTTGAGTCCAAATTCTATAGCTTTCCTTACTTTCCTGTTAATGATCTTATTGGTCTCGTGAATGTATTTTCTTCTTTCACTGTGACCTGCAATCACAAATTCACAACCGACTGATTTCAGCATGTTTGCGGATACTTCTCCCGTAAACGCACCGTCATCTTCATAATATATATCCTGTGCCCCTAATTTTATTCCGGTATCTTTGATTGTCTTGTTTACTATTCCGAGTGAAACAAATGACGGACACACAAGAACATCAGTATTTTGTAAAACCTTTTTATCAAGTTTAGCTTCTATATCTTTTGCAAGTTTCTCTGATTCTTTATACCTGAGATTCATCTTCCAGTTACCTGCAATAAGCTTTCTCCTCATAAGTAATTCTATGCCTCCAGATTTTTAATTAATAATTCATTTACAACTTTCGGGTTTGCCTTTCCCTTACTTTTCTGCATTATCTTTCCCACAAAAAAACCGGCTAACTTTTTTTCGCCGATCCTGTATCTCTCCACTTCCTTTGGATTTTCTTCAATGATCTTCTTAACTATAAGTTCTATTTCATTATTATCAGATACCTGTGACAATGACTCTTCCGCTTTCCGGAAAATATTCTTCTGATCATCTTCGGTCTTTCCGTCAAGAAGCTGACTGAATATTTCTTTTGAAGCTGTCACACTTATTTTTTCCATAGAAACAGAGTCAGCTAACATAGCGATCACTTTTCCCGATAAAGGAAATTCTCTGAGCAGGATCTTTTTATCATTCAGAATCCTTTTCACATCGACTCTCAATATGTTTGCAACGCTTCTGTATGCCTTCTCATTTTTATTTATCAAAAATCCGGATATCTCTTCAAAATAATCTGCGAATTGTTTATCCTGCGTTAATTCTTCAGAATCAGATTCACTGATTGAATAAACTTTAAGAAATCTTTCTTTCTTTGCATCCGGAAATTCCGGCAATTCTTTTTCAACTTTATTTATCCATTCACTGTCAACCGTCAGTTTCACGAGATCCGGCTCCGGAAAATATCTGTAATCATGAGCTTCTTCCTTCGATCTTGTGGCAGTGGTCTTCCGGTCCTTTGCGTTGAATGTCATCGTCTGATAATAAACCTTGCCTCCCGAATCGATGATCTCGGTCTGCCTTTTTATTTCGGACTCGATCGCATCAACTACATTTTTAAAAGAATTAAGATTCTTTATTTCTGTCCTTGTCCCTAATTCCTTGGTTCCTTTCAGTCTTACCGATACATTTGCATCACATCTCATCGAACCTTCTTCAAGATTTCCGTCGTTTATCTCAAGATATACCAGCGTCTGCCTGATCTTCGACAGATACTGATACGCTTCTTCGCTGGAATTTATGTCCGGCTCGCTAACTATTTCTATTAAAGGAACTCCGCATCTGTTGAAATCAATCAGCGTATCATCATCGTGAAAGTCGTGAATGGATTTACCTGCATCCTCTTCAAGATGGATCCTTGTTATTCCTATTCTTTTAAATTCTTTGCTCTTTAATCTAATGTCTAAATAACCGTCATAACACAAAGGAGTATCAAACTGCGTTATCTGATATCCCTTCGTTAAGTCAGGATAAAAATAATTCTTTCTTGCAAAAATTGAATTCTCTCTGATGCTGCAGTTTACAGCAAGACCCATTCTGATCGAATAATCCACAAGCTCTTTATTAAGCACAGGCAATGAGCCCGGATAACCTAAGCAAACCGGACATACATTCGAATTCGGGGAAGAATGAAAATCAGTAGAGCATCTGCAGAATGCTTTTGTCTTTGTTTTCATCTGCGCATGAACTTCAAGTCCAATTACCGGTTCGTACTTTTCGTAAATATTGCTCAATTAAATATCATTTTTAATTCTAATATTGTTTTGAATCTGGATAATTCATAATAAATATACTGCATGATTAATTAATCATAGTCATCATTTAATCATTTGTATAATTGTTTAAAACTGATTTAAACCTCTTAATTGATTCATTCTTCGATAACATATGATCAACAACCGGCGCAGGATAATCTTTTCCTATCACAACTCCATACTTAATCTGTTCAGATTCACTCATGATATTCGGTTCGTGAATAAAGTTATCAGGCAGTTCTCTTAATTCAGGAACATACTTTCTTATGTAATTACCTTCCGCATCAAATTTTTTACTTTGAAGATAAGGATTGAATATCCTGAAATAAGGCTGTGCATCTACTCCTGTGGAAGCGCTCCACTGCCAGCCGCCGTTATTGCTTGAAAAATCGAGATCTATTAATTTCTCCGCAAAATATTTTTCTCCGAGTCTCCAGTCCATAAGAAGATCTTTTGTAAGGAACATAGCAACTATCATTCTCAATCTGTTATGAATCCAGCCTTCTTCGTTAAGCTGTCGCATGCCGGCATCAACAATAGGGAAGCCTGTCTTTCCTTCGCACCATTTAGAAAATAATCTTTCATCATAATCCCATTTCAGCTTGTCATATTCAGGCTTGAAAGATTCGTAAACTATCTGTGGATTGTGAAATGTTATATTGTAATAAAACTCCCTCCACAATAATTCATTTATCCATGTCTGAATTTCGCTTTTTTTATTCTCTTCCTTTGTTTTATTTAATTTGACGAAAGCAGTCCGGAAAGCCTCTCTGATTCCGACAGTTCCGAAATGTAAATGAGCTGACAGCATGCTGGTTCCTTTGATACCAGGAAAATCTCTTTTTGATCTGTATTCACTCAGTCCGTCCTCATAAAATTCTTTTAAAATCCTGATCCCATCCTTTCTTCCGCCTTTTATTAATCCGGACCGTTTATAATTTTCATAGTCAATCCTGAAATCATCAAATCCATTTAACACAACTTCTTTATCAGCTGAAAGTACAGTTATGTCAATCTCTGTCTTTTTATAATTATCCGGGCTTAAAACTTTAAGACACTGATTCTTAAAAGGAGTATAAACTTTATACTGAGCTCCGTCTCCGTTTCTTATTATCCCTAAAGGAAATAAAGTTGTATCAGCATAAGAAAAAAAACTGCCTCCGCTTATTTCCAGAATTTCCTTTACTTCATTGTCTCGTCCGATACAGTATGGTTCAACCTGCTCATTGCAGTAAACAGATACTTTTCTATGCCGGTCAGTTATTTTCCGAAAAACATCAGCACTTTTACCTTTAATTATCTGAAGCTTAAATCCGGAATTTTGCAGTTCGTCTTTTAATTCAGAAAGGCACTCAAGTAAAAATCCTGCTCTCTTTTCTCCGAAAAATTTATAAGTATTTTTATTCTTAATATATAAAAACAGGTATTCATCATCTTCGGAAACATTATTCAAAAACTCACATAAGCCTTTGTTGTCAGTCAGTCTGAGATCTTTCCTGAACCAGAATATTTTAAGCATTTAAATCTGAGGTTTACGCTCATTAAATGAATTGCTTGTCAGTTTAACAAACGATGCATTGTGCTGAAAATCTCCAATGGTTCGTGAATTAAGATAACTCATGGAAGACTGCAGTCCTTCAGTATATTCTTTTATTATCTTTGCAACACCGCCTTTATAAGGAACAAGCGATTCTTCTCCTTCTATATAATCCTTCTTTTCCTGCTTCACGGCAAATGAAGCGCTTCCGCAGTATTTCTTCCACCTCTGATTATTATATTTCAGAACATCTCCGGGAGATTCTTCCGTCCCTGCAAGTACCCTTCCGAACATAACGGCATCACATCCCAGCGCAAGCGCTTTACACATCGCGCCCGGAGTATTGATCCCTCCGTCAGCAATTATTTTCACGTCGCTTTTTAAACTTCGCTTTGCTTCAAGCGCCCTGATGATAGCGTCTACCTGACCGATTCCGATTCCTGATTTCACTGAAGTCGAGCACATAGCCCCGTTTCCTATCCCGACTCGTATGGCATCCACTTTTGCTTTGATCAGAAACTCTGTGGTCTCATAGCTTGCAACATTGCCGCCTATAAGCTTCAGTCCGTATTCAGTAACGATCTTCTCTGAAGAATCCAGAAATTCCTCTATCATCTTCGATCCGCCGTTAGCTATGTCTATGCAGATGATCTTAATTCCAAAGTCAGCCAGTTTTCGTAATCTCTCAATGTCTGTGTTCTTGTTGATACCGATTGCTGCAGATTTATAATCGGAATTCTGCAGCCCGTTATCGGTAAATTCTTTTATCTGCTCTTCAATAGTATTAAACCTGTGCATAATACCAAGACATTTAAGATCAGCAAGCGCTTTCATCATCTTCCCGCCTACGACTGTATTCATAGGAGATCCTATAATGGGTATTCCTAATTTTATGCCGAGAAATTCAACGCTTGTATCGCATTCCGAACGATGCCTGATCTCAGAGATCTGATCGGGTAAAAGAGATATGTCATCATAAGTGAATGAATAGCTCTGACCGATCTTTTCAAATCCGAGCTTGTGACCGTTTGATGATACTTTGATCTTGCCGGTTATTGTTTTCTGCAAAATGTATTTGTATTAGTTTAAAATTATTCGCTTAAAACATTTTTTACTTTTCTCCAAGTGTTCCGGGACCATTACCGGACAGTCTTTATGTTACGCATAATAATCAATCTGCAAAACAGGAATTTCAATATTTAATGATTCTATAAATTCCTTTTCAGGCTTTCATTCACTTTAGCCGCAGCGTCCTCAAGTGTAGTAGCTGAAATCAGATTTAATCCTGATTCATCCAGAATCTTTTTAGCTTCCTCCGCATTAGTCCCCTGAAGTCTTACAACTACCGGGACAGGAATGTTAATATTCTTTGCCGCCTGAATTACTCCCATTGCAACCCTGTCACATCTTACTATCCCGCCGAAAATATTTATAAGAATTGCTTTTACATGCTTATCCGAAAGTATAATCCTGAATCCGTTCTCGACAGTATCCGGTGTAGCCGTACCTCCTACATCCAGAAAATTAGCAGGGGATCCGCCGGCAAGTTTGATAAGATCCATTGTACCCATTGCAAGACCGGCGCCGTTCACCATGCAGCCAACGTTTCCGTCAAGCTTGATGTAATTCAGATTATGTTTTGCCGCTTCAAGCTCAAGCTTGTCCTCTTCATTCTCATCTTTTAATTCCGGATAATCTTTATGCCTGTAAAATGCATTGTCATCAAGCGTTACTTTAGCATCAAGAGCGAGAACTCTGTCATCATTTGTGATCACCACTGGATTTATTTCAAGAAGAGATGCATCAAGTTCCTCATATGCCCTGTACAATGCAGAAATAAATTTTATGAAATCTTTATAAACATTTCCTTCAAGACCAAGTCCGGAAGCGAGTTCGCGCGCCTGATAAGACATAAGCCCTACTGACGGCTCTATCCATACTTTAATAATTTTTTCAGGAGTCTCTTCGGCGACTTTTTCAATCTCAACTCCGCCTTCAGTGGATGCCATTATCACATTCTTCGAAACATTACGGTCCAAGAGTATGCCGATATAGAGCTCTTTTTTATAATCAATTCCTTCGGTTATGAATAAAGTCTGTACTTCTTTTCCATCAGCTCCTGTCTGATGAGTTATGAGAATATTT
Source organism: uncultured Ignavibacteriaceae bacterium (assembly GCA_964561045.1). Lineage (GTDB taxonomy): Bacteria > Bacteroidota > Ignavibacteria > Tepidaquicellales > Tepidaquicellaceae > JAGPCH01. The sequence goes on from CAZLOL010000039.1 coordinate 7,308, forward strand.
CCCAGAAGTTTGGAAGCGTATTCTTTTCCTTTCATCGCATCACTGCCAATGAATTTCACTCCGCCTTCCACTACAATTTCATCGCGGTTGTTTTTATTATGAACTTTTCCTTTGCCTCTTCCTCCTGCATGGATCTGGGATTTAACGACATACTGATTTATACCCCGTGCTCTGAGTTCATTTACAGCATTGTCATATTCCTCAATGCTTTTTAGGGCTATGCCATCCTGAACCGCAACTCCGAATTTCTTTAATAAAGCTTTTGCCTGATACTCATGAATTTTCATTTATATAATATTTGATTTAAAGTGAGATCTGTTTATAAATTATTTAATTAATTTCTTTTTTTGCTCTTCAATTGTCTCCTCTGCACTTCTCCTTACAGAATCCATTTGTGACTTTAAAGAATCTAAGTTCTTCCCGGATAAGTTAGCTATAGAATCCAGTTCCTGATGTACTTTATTAAGTGAAGAATCTATTTTCTTCATGTTCTCATCAATTGTCTTATCAATTTTCTCATTTATCTTTTCTGTTGCCCGCTCTTTTATTTCCTGACATCCTGAGAACACAAAAATAAAAGTTACTGCCGTTGTTAAGAAGAATCTCACTTTTTCAGGGGGTTTATTTTTTTCAACATTGAATCAATTCCGACGGAATCTTTCTTAATTTTATATACAAGGCTGTCCAGGTTGACTCTGGCTGAATCGATTGCATTTTGAGTGGAATCGATCTTAATTCTTAATTCATCCGCCTGCTGCCTGATCTTCTCTTTCTGTATATCAAGCTCGCTCTTACCGCATCCTGAAATCAGAATGAAGATCAGCAATGAATAAAACGATTTTATTTTCAAAAATATTTGTTTTAAATTATTGAATAAGCCTGCTAACCAATAACTACTAACTACTAAGTGTTAACTATTAACTTACTTAACTTTCTGAGCAATGGACTTTGCCTGAAGGAACAGCCCGAGATAATCTCTTCCGCCCGCTTTCGAATCAGTTCCGCTCATGTTGAAGCCTCCGAACGGATGAACACCTACAAGCGCTCCGGTACATTTCCTGTTAAGATAAAGGTTACCGACATAAAATTCCTTTTCGGCTTTTTCAAGTTTCTTTTTATGTTTTGAATAAACAGCTCCTGTCAAGCCAAACATTGTATTGTTCGCTATCTCAAGCCCGTCGTCAAAGTTTTTAGATTTTATTACAGCAAGAACCGGTCCGAAAATTTCTTCCTGAGCTATAGTAGCATCTCTTTCAACATCCTTTATAATTGTAGGTTGAACATAATATCCTTTATCGCTTAATTCACTTCCTCCGTGAATCAGCTTGCCGCCTTCATCTATCGCAGTCTTTATATAATTAGTTATACTGTTCTTTGATTTTTCATTAATGACAGGACCCATGTTAGGATTTTCCATGGCATCTCCGATCTTAAGCTTCTTTGTCTCTTCTACCAGCGCTTCACAGAATTTGTCATAGATCTTTTCATCTACAATGACTCTGGAGCAAGCTGAACATTTCTGTCCCTGATATCCGAATGCAGCCTGAACAGTACCTTTCACTGCGTCTTCAAAGCTGTTAAGATCAGCATCCACAACAATAGAATCTTTTCCGCCCATCTCCGCTATGACTCTCTTTATCCAAATCTGCGACGGCTGCTTCTTTGCTGCCAGCTCATTGATCCTTAATCCGACTTCCATTGATCCGGTAAATGAAATATATCTTGTAAGAGGGTGTGTGATAAGAAGGTCACCGATGACGCTTCCGTCACCTGTGACAAAATTGACAACACCCTTTGGCAGTTTTATTTCTTCAAGAAGTTCGAAGAACATCTGTGCAATGGCAGGGGAGTCGCTTGATGGTTTTAATACTACTGTATTTCCTGAAACTAAGGAAGCTGTTGTCATTCCTACAAGTATTGCCAATGGAAAATTCCATGGCGGCACGACTACTCCTACGCCTAACGGTATATACTCCACTTTATTCTTTTCACCGGGAATTTTTACTACATCCTGACCTTCGTCATATCTCAGTATTTCTCTTGCATAATACTCCATGAAGTCAATTGCTTCTGCAGTATCTCCGTCAGCTTCAGCCCAGTTCTTTCCGACCTCAAACACCATCATTGCTGAAAATTCATGTTTTCTTTTTCTCATGAGTTTCGCTGCTTCTATAAGATATTTTGCTCGGGTCTTAGCAGATACATTCTTCCATTCTTTGAATACATTGTTGGCAATTTCAATTGCTTTTATTCCCATCTCGGCAGTAGCCTTCTGAAATACTCCTACTGTTTCATCTTTCTTTGAAGGATTATAGGAATATAATTTCTTATCTGTAAAAAACTTTTCGCCGCCTATTGTCAGAGGATATTCTTTTTTAAATCTAGCCGTGACCTTTTCAAGAGCTTTTTCAAATGCCTGCTTGTTTTTCTTCTTTGAAAAATCAGTGAAAGGCTCATTCCTGAACTTTGATAGTTTCATATTTTTATTGTTATGTAATTTAATAATTTGTATCAGTTTTGATTTGATGTAATCTGTATTGCCAGATTATGTAACTCAGGTCTTATATTTCTTATTTCGTAATTATCTCTTGAAGGATAAACACGGTTTGTAAGAAATATTACAACTAAATTTCTGTCTGTGTCACACCAGATGCTTGTTCCGGTATAACCTGTATGTCCGAAACAATTTTCCGAAATAAGCTCGCCGCAGGGTATCCTGTATTTACCTGATGCAGCAAGCGGCTTCGTATCCCATCCGAGAGCCCTTGAATTTTCATAACTTACATTTTCATATCTCTTTATGAATAAAGAAATGATGTCAGGACTGAAAAGTTTTTCTTCCTTCAGCCCTCTTGTATAAGGATTATAATATTTTCCGTTGTTCATCATTACCCTCATAAATTTATAAAGATCAGTCGAATTCGAAAAGAGTCCTGCATTTCCCGAAATGCCTCCGAGAATGGAAGTTGTCTCGTCGTGCACTTCTCCCTGAATCTGTCTCATTCTCCAGTAAGTATCATATTCCGTGGGCAATATCCTGTCTTTAAGTTTTTCGTCAGGTTTAAACATTGTAGAATGCATATTCAGGGGAATGAAGATATTCTGTTTACAGAATTCATTCAGATCCATTCCTGAAATTTTTTCAACCAGCAGTCCGAGCATGACAGCATTAAGATCACTGTATACTGATTTTGTTTCCGGTTCGTATTCCAGACCGGCATTATAAATTGCATTCAAAACCTCGCTTCTTGTCGAATAGGTCTTATAAAACGGCACGAATGCAGTAAGCCCGGAATTATGAATAAGTAGATTTAAAATGGTTAAATTCTCTTTCCCGTTATTTCCAAACTCAGGAATATATTCTGAGACTTTGTCTGTGAGATTGAATTTCTGCTGTTCATATAATATCATTATAGCAGAAGTAGTAGCTATAACTTTAGTAACGGAAGCAAGATCAAATATGCTCTCTTCTGTAACAGGACTAGAAAATTCGTCATAAGTAAAATTACCGTAACATTTACTATAAAGTACATCGTTATTGTTTCCTATTATAAGCTGCGCTCCGGGAAAAGCATGATTGATTATGCCTCCTGAAACTAAATCATCAACTGCAGAAAAATCATATGAGTATGCGCTGGTATTTATATAAATCAGATAAAATAATATCAAAACGCTTTTTTTCATGGTGTTGCAAATATATTCAATTTAAATACCTTGTTCAATTTACATTTAAAGGGATTAAGCTCTATTTATAAGAATTGTAAGATTCATAAGATTTATAAGATTTGTAAGATTGATAAGAATTCATGGCTTTTAACTTTAGTTAAAGGTCTAAGTCAATTAAAAAAAAACCCTGCTCAAATCAATGAACAGGGTCTCTGAAACTAAATGTTACTTTGCTGCAATTACAATTTTATTTTACAAGCAGCATCTTCTTGGAATCTACAAAATTAGTTTGTCCTGAAACCTCTAATCTGTAATAATAAATTCCGCTTGCAAAACTTGATGCATTGAAATCAATAGAATAGTAACCTGCAGACTGCGTATTGTTTACAAGTCTGGTTACTTCTTTACCCTGTGCATCATAAATGGTCAGGCTTACTTTACCGTCATAAGGCAGTGAATAGTCGATCTTTGTTGTAGGATTGAACGGATTCGGATAGTTCTGATTCAGTTCAAAGCTTACAGGAACGCCGATCACAACTTCATTTGATAAATTATGATATTCTGTATTGCCGTTAAAATCAACTTGTTTTAATCTGTAATTATAAGTACCCGTATTTAATCCTCTGTCAAAGTATGAATAGCTCTTTGGAGTGGATGTGGTTCCGTTTCCTGCTACTTCACCGATCTTTGTCCAGTAATTATTTACGCCTCTTTCGATCTCGAATCTCGCATTGTTCAATTCTGAAGCTGTTGACCATTCTAGCATGACATTTCTTCCGCCTATGGTTGAGCTGAATGAAGACATTTCAACAGGCAATGGACAATCCCATTCATATGTAACGCAAACAGTTGTTGTACAAGGGTCAGCTGCAAAATTATCTATTCCTGAGAAGCATACTACAGCAGAGAAATGTCCAATTGTCAGACACTCAGGATTAAATACAACATCAAAAGTACAGGTTAATCCATTCGCTACTGTAACTGTCATTCCGGGAGGAACTCCGGTGACACTACCCGTTACAGTTTGACCTATTTCCGGAGCGCTCATAGAATATGATCCTACGTACCCTGCAGGTCCAACAACTACTGTACCGGCCGGGAATCCTGATGCTACCGGACAGATGTTTCCTACGTTAGATGCATCGAGACAATAATTCTGACAGTCTAGATAGCTGACTCCGTTTGTGTCAATAGAAGGTCCGCCGTAGTATGTACCCGGTCTGCAGAATCTTCCCAGAGTAGCATAGTCAATTCCGTTACCTTCATTTACTCCGATTGTAGCTGCAGTGCTTGGAGGTCCGAATCCGCCTGATCCGCCTGAAGCATCACCGGTTGTCCATTCCATATCACCATAGCTGAAGCATACATTGTTTCCGATACCGACAACAGGATCAAGTCCGTTACTTATTATTAACTGGAATGTATTCAGCTTATCTGTATGATTGCCAAAGTATCCTGTGCTATCCCAGACAACTGTAAGTCTTGAAGCTTCCAGTTTATAATAAACAAGTCCGCTTCCTAAAGGTCTCGTATCTACATCAGCAAAGAAAGGAGCTACAATTGCGCCGAATGTTGTGCTTGGAAATGCTGATGGCGTGAATGTAGATAATGGTCCTGAAAATGTTATATTACCATTATTGTTAATGTAACAACTTGTATATATTGTTCCATATAAATTAAAAGAAAAACCTAATGGAATTAATGGAGATGAACCGTCATCATTTCTGTATGCCGGAGGAACACCATTAGTAAAAGGAACTATTGTCCATGTTGCAGAATCAAACGGCTCTTTTAAACATGTTGGTCGGTCCCGCGGAGGGCAGTTAGTTATAAACGGGATACTGTTCTCATTTTTTACAGGAGCTCTTGGAGTATAATCCGGAGCTACCTGTGTTCCGATCAATGCTCTTTTTTGCGCATCATAAGAAGCATTATCCTGTGCAAATGAAGTGTTGATCAAAGAAACCAACATTGCTAAAACAAATATTACGCTTAATGTTTTTTTCATGACTTTGTTCAAATTTAATTTATAAAAATGATTTATGCTAGTTTGGATTTAATTAATGAATGTATTTATGAATTGGAAACGGGGAGAATCTAAAAAGGTGGACTCTTATTGTTCATGACAATTTTCCTCCTTGCTTTGTTTAGTTTTTGTATTTGCAGGCTTTTATTTTAAGCTTAATAAATTTAAAAGGCAAGTTAAATTATTGGATACCATTTGTAATTCCTTCTGATGTTCAAAACGAGTCGGACGGATGTGATTGCTGATATATTCTTCATCTAAGGATGGGGTATCCTTATTTTAAGATTATAAAATAATTTAACGACTTCATGATTTGTATTAAATTAAGGGGATCTGATAAAATCAGCGAAATGAAAAATTTCTATCTTTGTGAATCTGTTAAATACAAAGAGTTTCATTGTCTGAAATAAACTTATCATTTGAAAAATATAATTTGCATGATTCCGTCAAACTAAGTATACACAATGTTAGAATGAATTAAAGAAGCCTTTCACAAACCTGAGTAAATGATGTTTGACAAATAAAATGAATTTCTATAGTTTTGAACTAAACAATCTAAGCAGGTTTTTATAAATGAGAAATTATTATGTACCAGGTAATAGGTATTAAGTATTGGGTATTAAGTATTGGGTATTGGAATTTGGAATTTAAAATCTTGATAGTAAGGGAATTTAGATTAATTGCAAATATTAATCTTTAAGATTTGAATTTATAAGTGTAAGTATATGAAAGATAAATACAGATTTAAAAGAGATAGAAATTGGGTGTTTGAGGAAGACAAGTAAATAAAGATAAATGAAAACCATGAAGCAAGAAATCCGATGAATGAAGGGAGCAGGTCTGAGAAAGAAAGAAGAACAGCAAAAATATGGAGCAGTGCAGAGGAATAGGTAAACACAGTTGAAAGAGGAAGGAGTGCGGAGGAAGATATAAATGAAGTTGAAAGAGAAAGATGAAGTCTGATTATTTGTGAAAGAATCGCGTATGATGCCGGATGGAAAAGAATTAACGGAGGAATAATAGCAATTGTAGCCGGAAGATCAGCCTGCATCACCGGAAGAGTTTTAGATTTTACAGGAAGAAGGACAATTGAGAAAATCTGAAGTTAATCAGATAAAGAAAGAGTAAGAAATGCAGATAAAAGCCCTTTGTAGCATTCCGGAAGAAAAATTTAAGTCTCTGTAAAAAGAATGGCAGTTTCCGGAAGAAGTGTGAAGGTCTCCGGAAGAAGTGTGAAGTTCTTCGGAAGAAGTGTGAAGGTCTTCGGAAGAAGTGTGAAGGTCTCCGGAAGAGGTGTGAAGGTCTCCGGAAGAAGTGTGCATGTCTCGGGAAGAAACGAAACAGTGAAGGAAAATTCAGTAAACGCTTCCGGAAAAAGGAGTGTGGGTCTCCGGAAAAAGTGTGAGGGTCTCCGGAAAAGGTGTGAAGGTCT
>CAZLOL010000039.1:14531-21501 GCA_964561045.1 uncultured Ignavibacteriaceae bacterium
GGTGTGAAGGTCTCCGGAAATGGTGTGAAGGTCTCCGGAAATGGTGTGAAGGTCTCCGGAAAAAGTGTGAAGGTCTCGGGAAATAGGAGTAAAGGTCTCCGGTAAAGATGTGAAGGTCTCCGGAAAAGGTGTGAAGGTCTCCGGAAAAGGTGTGAAGGTCTCCGGAAAAAGTGTGAAGGTCTCCGGAAAAAGTGTGTAAATTAAAAATTGAAGTATACTTCACAAATTTAGGAGTAAAACAGATTTTTGAGAAGCTGAAAGGCATTTCAAAAGAAAAAAATTTACAGACTCACTCCTGACTCAGTATACATTATAAATTGAACGAACTAAAAACGTTTTGAACGGAAATGATTTAACCTCCTCCGTCCAAAACGTTTTGAATTTAGTAAGCTGGAAATATTTAGTATTATAAGATTTAGCGAAAATAAAAACACACTGCATATTTTCAGGATCGAAAATTGTAACATATTAATTCAGAGAATTATTAATTTAATTAATTTAAAAATAACTTAGATGAAAGTTAAATATACAAAAAGCGGATATGAGATACTTCACGATCCGCGTTTAAATAAGGGGACTGGTTTTACCGATAATGAAAGAGATATGTACGGACTTCATGGATTGCTTCCGAGTCATGTAGAAAACATTGAACAGCAAATTGTAAGAGTCAATGAACAGGTTGACCATTTTAATGATGCTATCAATAAATATGTTTACCTTATTCAAATGCTTGATAATAATCAGACGCTGTTTTTCAGGACTATCATGGATAACCCTGTAAAATACTTTCCTTTAATTTATACACCTACCGTAGGTGAAGCATGCCAGAAATTCGGACAAATATTCCGCAGGCCAAGGGGCTTATATATTTCTATTAAAGATAAAAATAAAATCAGGGAAATATTGGAAAACTGGAATGTAAAGGATGTGCGATTTACCGTAGTAACTGACGGTGGAAGAATCCTTGGACTTGGTGATTTAGGAATAAGCGGTATGGGTATTCCAATTGGGAAACTTGCATTATATACAGCATGCGCCGGCATTGATCCGGATTATACTCTTCCAATTGTGCTTGATACGGGTACTAACAACGAAACTTTGCTGAATGATCCTTTATATCCCGGACTTAAAATTCACAGGATTAAAGGACAGGAATATGATGATTTTATAGAAGAATTTATCCGTGTTATAACCAATGTATTTCCCAAAATATGTATCCAGTGGGAAGATTTTGCAGGACCTGATGCAGTTATGATTCTTGATAAGTACAGAGAAAAAATATGTACATTTAATGATGATATTCAGGGTACGGCCGGCGTTGCAACAGCGGGATTGATATCAGCCTGCAGGTTAACCGGAAAACCTATTACAGATCAAAAGTTTCTTTTCTTTGGTGCAGGTTCTGCAGGAACCGGAATAGCAGGATTGCTTGTGAAAATATTAGAGGAAAATGGCTTTAGTACTGAAAAAGCCTTGAGCCGAATATGGATGTTCAATTCAAAGGGCTTATTAGTTAATTCACGAACAGACTTAGAAAATTATAAAAAGACATTTGCACATGATCATGAACCTGTTTCAGATTTTATCAGTGCTGTCAAAAAGCTGAAACCAACAGCAATCATTGGTGTCAGCGCAGTAGGAGGAGCTTTTGATAAAGAGGTTATCGAAACCATGTCTGAAATAAATAAATTCCCGTTGATCTTTCCGTTTTCAAATCCGACTTCTCATTCAGAGTGTACTGCGGAAGAGGCTTATAAATGGAGTGCCGGCAAAGCAATATTTGCAAGCGGAAGCCCGTTTGAAACCGTAGAGCTGAATGGTAAAAAATTTATACCGGGACAGGGCAATAATGTATTTATATTTCCGGCAATGGGTATGGCAGTATTTGCTACAGAAGTAAAGCGTGTAACAGATGAAATGTTTATATGTGCAGCTGAAGCGCTTGCAGGTCAGGTTTCAGCTGAAATGCTGAAATCCGGATTGATTTATCCGCCAATTTCCGAGATTCGAAATGTATCAATTAATGTTGCCGTAAAAATAGCTGAATATATCTTTGACAAAGGACTTGCCGGAATAGATCGCCCTGAAAGTATTGAAAAGTACATAAAAAGCAAGGTGTATTATCCGGCTTACAATTAATTACTTTGAATAAATTTTAAATTTGCCTGTTCGCCTGATTCAAAATATTCTTTTATCAAACCATTTTATAATTTATGGATATCGGCAGATAATTATTTACAAACCATTTGTCAAAGAAATTTCGTATTGACTGCCGTTAGTATCCTGTAACAGAATAAGAAACGTTATCTGCAGCCCATTTAAAAATTATAGAAAAATTAAAAATATTTTTTAAATGGTATAAATCTATATAAAACTATATGAAACTATAGATGTTATTTTTATAATTTCTGATACTTTGTGTAAGCATAAAGAAAATCAAAATTCCAATGACAGAATGATATCTTGATAAAAAGACAGAAAGTGAAATAATTTATTAACTTACTTCTGTTCGATACTTGAAGGATTTCAGTAAGGCACGCTGCAATCTCTGAAAAGACTTGTCAGAAATGGTCTGACTATTATTATAAAGATAAACCTATAATAAAAAAATCATAAATATTATTATTTAAAATTTTTAATACAGAGAATTAAATATAAATGCAGTTATTACTTCTTTAGCAATTTAAAAGCATGATTCCATTTATTACTGATAAAACCGGGAATGCACCATAATATACAAAGCGGTTCAATTGCCCTTGCAGCTTCTGCACCACCCATGTCTTCATACTCCCATCCGAATTTACTGAGAATAGTCTCAACTTCTTTCTTTGCTTCGGAGTTGTTTCCGCAAATAAACATTGTAGGCTTGCCGTCAGGAAAATCAGGATCAACCATGAAAGCATTTCCCACGCAGCTGAAACATTTTACAAAGTGCGCATCGGGAACATGGCTTTGAAGCTTTTCCATTAAAGAAAGATTAAGATCCGTGAAGAATCTGAGAACTCCGTTTTCAGGAGGCAAGTCTGAAATAGGATTGGTCGAATCAATTATTGTTTTATCCTTAAGATTTTTCGTTCCTGCTAATCTTAGCACATCTTCTGCAGCTGTACCTTTACAGGCAAGTACAATTGTTTCCGCCCAGTTTGCTGTTTCTTCAAATGAACCTATGTTTGCTTTGTCGGTAAAATTGTTCAGCTTTTCTATATCACGAGTTCCAAGCATTACTTCGCAGCCGTTTTTTATAAATCCGGCTGCAAGTGATTTTGCCACAACACCCGAACCGAGTATTCCAATTTTCGTTTTCATGATTTAGACTTTTTATTTTTACCGGAATTAACTTTTAAAAAGACCAAACCAAAAAGCAGAATCAATGGCAGTTCAATTCCAAACATTCCGCATATTCCGGATTTATTTTTTATAGTAGCTGTCATTTCAAAATCATTGCTGACATGATCAGAGGTCTGGAATTTCCATTTAACTACATTTTTTTCTTTTGACGTATTGTCTATCGTCCCGTTAGTTTCCAGTACTTCGGAGGGAAATTCGAATATATATTCCAGTGTATGTTTTTCTTTTGTATAAGCCAAATTTATTGTTGTATCCTTTGGGATATAGTATCTGAATTGAGTGTTATCTTTTCCTTTTATGTAACTTATATCTATGTTGGAATATCCGTTAGCTTCTGTAATCTTATTTATATCTTTGAAATTTATGTCAAGCAGAATATGCGTAGATGTATCAGCCGGATAATTTATTCTCTTAAATTTGCTGACCTCTGTGAAAGCTGAAGAATATTTTTTTACTATCTCAAGAGTATCAAAAGTAAATCCGCCTATTTCATCACCTACTTTTACTTCTCCTACATCTACCAGATTTGTGTTTGTCCAGTATTCAAGATTTATCGTTCCGGAACCGTCTTCTTTAATTATGACCCTTTGCTTAACATTTATACATCCGCTGAATGCAAGACCTATCAAAAACATTAAGACTAATTTGTAACTGCTGCTTTTTGTCATTTATTGATTTAATTATTTTAAAAAAACTTTAAAATTAGTTTTGGATTGAAATTCAGAGATCATATCTTCTGCCCATTGATTAAATGACAGATCTGAAGATGATCCTGATTTTCTTTTTAAAAGATCCGCATAGATTAGATCAATTGCGGTATCCGGATAAATATTAATATCAATACATCTGTTAATCACATCTTTGAATTTTTGTGTTGAAAGATCTTCTGTTGAATTAAGAAAACTTATGAACCGGATTTTATTGCCGGATATTTCCTTTATTAGATCATCATTTATAACATTTGAATATTCATCTCCGTAAGATCTCAGCGCGCTTTCCGAAGTAAACCTTACGCCGAAATAATCATTTCCCAGTAATGCTATAAGTGATGCAATATTATCAAAATTTTTGTAATTCTTAAATGCATAAGCAATGTCTTTTTTGTAAAGCTTATATGGAGAATTCTCCGAAGCAAGTACCCGGAGTCTTTCCGAAGTTCTGTTAATAAAATCCGTTTCAGCCGAATCAATGCTGATTTTCCCGAGAGCATTTACCGAAGCCGAACGAATCCTAATATTATCATCATACGTAAGATTCAGCAGTTCCTCTTTGCCGGCAGGATTTCTTGTCTCACCGAAAAGATAACAAATGAAAGCAACCTGATTCGGATTGAACAATGATTTTGCACTCATTGATCTCATGGATAAAGTATACAGCCTTAATTTTTCGGCAAAGAAATTACCCATAGTATAGTAGATCTTTTGGGACAGATTCCTCAGTACAAGTCCGGCTCTGTGATCATCCGTATCAAGATATTTTAATATATACCCGGGTGTATTCAAACTGTCTTCTGCAAGCTTTCTGAAACCATATTCCTGCCAGAGAGAAAACCTCGGTTCAATTGTCTTAGCCATTATGAAATATTCTTCTGCCGTATAATTTTTATTTGAATCCAGCGGAACCCTGAAAGAATTTCCGCTTGCCTGCGATTTGAGATCCTGAAGATAATAATCGGTCATTACTCCCCACATAGATGAATTGCTTACAACGCTGTCCATTCCACCGGCAGAATAAAAATCATCTCCGGATACATCAAGAAAAATTCCAAGACTTCCGAATTCACGGCGTGAATTTCCATAACCTCTTGAGTTGCCCGGTTCTTTATTTAAATATCCGTCCCGGCCGCTTTCATCAATAAGCATTCCAATGCCGTTCGCATTGCCTGCTCCCTGAGATAAAGAATATGCTGAATAGTTGTCATTGCCTTTGAAATCATATAATAATCCGAATCCGAAGTCATGTCCGCATCCCTGCGAAACTCCGTTGGAAGAATACATGTCCCAGCCGTCATAATCTTTTAAGATTCCAACCGCCAAATGAATGCCTGCTCCCTGTGCATACTGATATGAATTATATTTATCGTGACCGGACTTATCAACTATGCATCCCAGCGAATACCAGTAAGCTCCACCCTGTCCGAAAATGTCAGTCGAATAAAAATCATTTCCTTCACCTTCAATTATCAGACCAATTCCGCCTGCATAATAAGGACGGAGTCCGAGTCCGTAACCCTGAGACATTGAAATATAATGATCTTCATATCTGCCTATATCAAGAGAACGCGCATCGATTAAATAATTGTCATTGCCTTTGTTATCTACTATTGCACCTACACCCTCTGTCATTCCGAATCCCTGTGAATATGAATTTGCCAGGTAAACGTCATTACCGTTTCTGTCTATCAGAAGTCCGACACCGAATGAAGATGCGCCTATAGAGAATTGATTTGCCTGATATGTATCATTACCGTTTTCGTCGTACAGAAGTCCAAGTCCGCAAACAGACGCACCGAGAGAAACATTTTTCCCTTTATATGTGTCATCTCCTTCCTTATCAAAAATAAATCCTGACGAAAATACTGAACCTGCGAGAGAATAATTGCTGCCGGAAGTATAGTAATCATTTCCGGATAGATCTATAATGCAGCTGAAATTATTTTTGAACAGGTCATCAGTTTCGCGGCTGATATTATATATATCATCACCACCCTGATCAATTATAAAATCAAAGTGACCCGTGTAAATATTCCTGCCCTTACCTCCGATGGCGATCCTGAAGCCATCCATATCGTAATAAAAATAATAATTTCCGTTTATGAATTTATTATTTTCGAATTCAGTTTCAGAGAAATCTATTTTAGATTCTTTTAACATATTGTAAACAAGCCAGCAGAATTCAGCATCATGAATTCCGTAATTCAGCTCATCTTTTAATTTTATTCTGCTCAGAATTTCCATCGTATGTTTCGAAACTGCAATGGAAGAGTCCCTGGATTTATTGAATTTAAAGATATCTGAATTCACTCCGTTGTCCTCTTCAGTTTCTGCGATAATGGAAAATAAATACTGATTTAAAAAATCACGGTCTTCTTTATTTAAACCTTCCACAAGTTTTTTCTTGGAATTATTTCTTTCTTTTACAAATGATATAATCTGATCATAGAAATGCTCACGGGTACTTTTATCATTTATCGTAGTTACACCCAAAAATTGTGAATCAACATTCTTTAATTTATAAAGCCTCTCAATTATCTGAATCAAATTCAGATCTTTAATTGATTCAATATCATCGGTGAATTCAAAGGATCTCATAGGTTCTTTCATGAGATCTCTGACCACCGGCAAAATGAGCTTAGCATCATTTGTCGGAGATTTATCCTTGTCAAAATTGATTGGAATAGTAATATCCTGCTGAGTAAGTCCCCGATAGGTCAGCGTAAAATTTATAATAGAATCTAAGCTTTGCTGAGAATAAGATGTGTCTGTTATAATAAGTATGGAAAATAAAATTAACAGCTGAAAAAAATATTTTGTCAAAAGATACCTGAATTAAATTTTTCAAATATACTTTATTCATAAGTATTTATACATTCAGAAAAGATTTTGAATTTGGGATTTAGGAT
>CAZLOL010000040.1:0-21431 GCA_964561045.1 uncultured Ignavibacteriaceae bacterium
AAATTTTCTTACCATTTTGAGTAGAATTTAACTTGTAAGTGACTAATTCGTAATTTATAAAACCGCTTCCCCGAACAAAGTCGCTGAATTAGCTTTGCTGATTTTTACATTTATCATATCACCAATCCTATATGTTTTCTTCATTATAAGTTCACCGCTTTCGCTCACATGCCCTGACTCGATAGGGATTATAACGGATTTATTGCAGTCTGTCCGCGCCATATAGAATTCATCTGATTTCCTGCTTAAAGATTCTATGAGTACCTGTTTGGTTTTCCCTACAAGATCCTTGTTTATCTCAACTGATATTTTTCTCTGAAGTGTAATTATTTCATCAAGCCGTCTGGTTTTGGTTTCCTGATCTGTGTCATCTTTTAAATAGATAGCTTTTGTATTTTCCCTCGGCGAATATACAAAAGTATAAGCTCCGTCATATCTTACTTCCCGTATTACATCCATAGTCATTTTATGATCATCTTCGGTTTCACCGGGAAAGCACGATATTATATCCGTCGAAAGACCGACATCCGGCATCATCTCGCGGGACTTTCTCATAACGCTGAGATATTGTTCAACGGAATAAAGCCTGTTCATTGCTTTTAAGATCTTATCTGATCCTGACTGAAGAGGAAGATGAATGTAATTACAAATATTTGTATGCTCCGCCATTGTCTCAAGAAGTTTCATTGAAAGATCATAAGGATGTGAAGTAGTGTATCTTATTCTCATTTGTGGGACATTAATGGCAACTTCCCTGAGAAGATCAGCAAAATCATTTTCACCGAACCTGTAAGAATTAACATTCTGTCCAAGAAGCCATATATCTCTTACACCTTCATCATAAAGTCTTTTTGACTCTTCAACAATATTATTGAGATTCCTGCTTCTCTCTCTTCCTCTTGTAAAAGGCACTACGCAGAATGTACAGAACTTATCACAGCCGCGCATAATAGATATCCAGGCTGTCACTCCTTCTCTTCTTAAAGGTGTTATGTCATCATAAGTTTCTACTCTTGAAAGTTTTACTGCAATTCCTTTCTCGCCTGTTTCAATGGCATTATCTATCAGATGAGGCACTTTTCTGTATTCATCAGGACCTACAATCACATCAACGATCTTTCTCTTTGAAAGCAGATCATCCCGCAGTCTCTCTGCCATGCATCCGAGGATGCCGATTATTAAATTAGGATTGCTCTTCTTGTATTTTTTCAGATCATCAAGTCTCTTATAAATTTTATGCTCTGCATGTTCCCTTATGCTGCAGGTATTTAAAAGTATCACATCCGAATTCAGAATATCGTTCGTTTCATTATAGCCGAAATCACTTAATACGCTAAGTACTATTTCCGTATCAGAGTAATTCATCTGACAGCCGTAAGTTTCAATATAAACTTTTTTATCATTGGAGTTTTTATTAAAACTTTTCTTATCTGACGTTTCTGTATTATTATTTAAGATCAGATTGGTAATTTCCACTAAGCTATTGTGTGATTGAGAAAATTTTTAAGTCCCTGAAAGTTAAGTTGAAGATCTGGCCTGTACAAACAGATGATCTTAATGTTACCCTGGAATAAAGTTCTGTATTAATGCCGGGTGAATCTGCAGTGACATTCATAGTATTGTTTATCTGATCCCTGTCGGTAAGATTTACAAGATTGACCTGTTCATCATTTTCATTAATATAATAAATGCTGATGCTTGAAAGATCTGCATCAGACATTCCGTTAAAATTAAATCTTATTCTGTCTGAATTAGTAAGATCAAATGTGCCGAGTGTGCGCGTTCTCACCTGTACAGCAGAGCAGTCACCGCCTATGTTCTCAATGAGTCCGTCAAGCTGATAAATAAGTGTCTCATTCGATGTCTCTACAGCATTTTCCTTGCAGCCTGACATTGAAATAACTATCAGCAGAAATACAAGATTGAATTTATATTTTTTCATATTTCTTTTCTTTTAAAAGAAATTCTTCCGTAATTTCAGAGATTCCTTTTGCATCAAGCCTTAATTCTTCGTGAAGCTCTTCGGGCTTTGCATGATCAATAAATCTGTCAGGAATACCGTGAATAAGTATGTCATTTTTAAGATTATTCTGAATTGCAAATTCCGAGACAGCGCTGCCAAAACCTCCTACAATAGTATTATCCTCAACTGTAATGATCTTGTCAAATCTTGAAAAAATATCAAACATTAATTCCCTGTCGAGAGGTTTTACAAATCTTGCATTAATGACTTCGGCATCAATATTCTTTTCCTTCTTAAGGATCTCTGCAGCAGTTAAGCTGTTATGAACCATATTTCCAATTGCAAGAACTGCAATGTCTTTGCCGGGTTTTACTATTTCACCTTTACCTATCTCGATTTTTTCAAACTCACCTATTTTTACTCCCAGCGCATTTCCTCTGGGATATCTCATAGCTATAGGTCCTCTCTTATATAATGTCGCTGTATACAGCATGTTTCTCAGTTCATTTTCATCCTTAGGCGCCATCAAAACCATACCCGGTACAAGTCTGAGATATGTAAGATCAAATGCACCGTGATGAGTCGGACCATCAGCTCCAACAAGCCCTCCCCTATCCATTACAAAAATCACAGGCAGTTTCTGTGTTGCTACATCATGAATTATCTGATCAAATGCTCTCTGAAGAAAAGTCGAATAAATTGCTGCAACAGGTGTAAATCCTTCGGTAGCAAGTCCTGCGCAAAAAGTCACCGCATGCTGCTCTGCAATTCCTACATCAAAGTATCTTTCCGGAAATTCCTCCTGGATGTAATTCAAGCCTGTCCCGTCAGGCATAGCTGCATTTACTGCCACTATCTTCGTGTCCCTTTTTGCAAGTTCTGTCAAAGCTGTACCGAATATTTTTGTATAAGTAGTTGCAGTAGATTTCTTGATTTCGATGCCCGTCAGTTTGTCAAATGGATTTAATGCGTGTATCTTCTGCGGATGATCTGTCGCATAGGATGGTCCTTTCCCTTTTTCCGTTAAAATATGAACCAGTATAGGACCTGACATTTTACCTATATCTTCAAAAATCTTCACAAGATTTACAACATTATGACCATTAACCGGACCGAAGTATCTGAATCCCAGAGCTTCAAAGAGCATACCGGGAGTTATGACACCTTTGAGTCCACCTTCAACCTTTGCAGCAACTCTTCTAAGTCTGTCACTTGTCTTTTTATCCAGCACACCTGTCATTTCCCATACTTTGCTTCTGAATTTATTATAAGTATCATTCGTCATCAGTTCATTGAAATAATTCTGAAGAGACCATACATTCGGCGCAATGGACATTTTATTGTCATTGAGTACTACAATAATATCCTTCTTTAATAATCCTATGTTATTCATCGCTTCATAAGCCATTCCACCTGTCATAGAGCCGTCGCCAATCACTGCAATAACTTTATTTTTTTTATTAAGAAAATCCCTTGCCGTAGCTATTCCAAGCGCTGCGGAAATTGAAGTTGTGGCATGTCCTGCTCCGAATACATCATATTCACTTTCGCTTCTTTTCAGAAATCCGCTAATTCCGTCTTTTTGCCTGATGGATTTTAACTCATTTTTTCTTCCGGTAAGTATCTTATGTATATATGCCTGATGCCCGACATCCCAGACAATCCTGTCGTCAGGAGTATTGAAGACATAATGCAGTGCAAGAGTTAGTTCACAAACTCCGAGCGATGCTCCAAGATGACCTCCAATCTTGGAAATAGTGTCTATTAAGTATTCTCTGACCTCATCAGCAAGTTCCCTGAGATCCATTAAATTTAACTTCTTAAGGTCAACTGGATAATTTATATCTTTAAGAAACTTAGAATTGCTCAAATGATAATCGCTCATTGTATTATTGGATTTATTTATATCTTGAAATATAATGGTTTTAATTCTCTTGTTCAGTGCTAATTTTTTCGATTTTTAATTCCGCTTCACTTAACTTATTCCTGCATATTTTCAATAGCTGAAGACCTTCCTGGTAGTTTTTTATGATCTCTTCAAGCGAATAATCTTCAACCTCTGTCTCAAGCTTATTAAGTATCTCTTCTAGTCTCTTAAATGACTTTTCAAAAGTAGGAGCATCTTTTTCTTCAGTTGAATCTTTTTTCTTTTTCATTTTGCAGTATTAAGTATTTATAATTAGAAATTAAGAATTAAGAATTATTAATTGACAATTGCGGAATATTCATTTAATCAATAGTCATTAATTATTATTCATTATCATTACTCATTACTCATTATTCATTATAATTTGTTCATTTTGCGAAACTGACTTAGGTGATCTATTAGCCTGAGTAATAACGGCTGAGGATTCACCGTCATAAAACTTTATTTCAACATTATCGAATCTTTTGAGATAGATCTTTCTGCTGATTACTTTTTTATTTTTTGTGACTATAGTGAAACCTCTTTTGAGTACCTGGTCGGGGCTTAGACTATTGAGTAATTTTTCGCTTGAGTCTAAACTCCTTTTAAGATCATTTAATTTCAGTGAAATTTTATTTTCGATATTTTTGTCCAGTTCATCCAGCCGGAATTTATATTCATTGATGACATCTGATGTCCTTCTGAAGTAATAATTGCCTGAACTATTATCGATAAGTTTTTTCAGATTATTCAGTTTAGAATAAATTATATTTTTCAGATCATCTGAGTATTCATCAATTCTTCTTACAAGTTCAGATCTGTCCGGGAATATCATTTCCGCAGCGGCAGAAGGCGTAGGCGCTCTGAGATCCGATATAAAATCGCTTATGGTAAAATCTATCTCGTGACCTATAGCAGATACAACCGGTACATTTGATTTACGAATTTCGCGAGCGACTATCTCTTCATTCAGACTCCAAAGATCTTCTATGGAACCGCCTCCTCTTGTTAACACAATGACATCCAGATTATATTCCCTTTTATTTGCAGCTCTAAGGGCTTTTACAATGCTTTCCGCTGAACCAGCCCCCTGCATTGTTGCACTGAACAGATAAAGTTTCACTATAGGATATCTCTTCTCTGTAACCCTTAGAAAATCCTGAAGAGCTGCTCCTGTCTCAGCAGTAACTATTCCAACTCTTTCCGGATATTCTGGCAGTTCTTTTTTTATGGATGCATCAAACAATCCTTCATCATATAGTTTTTGCTTTAATTTTTCGAAAGCTGCCTGAAGCTCCCCCATTCCTGCCGGCTGCATATCGAAGACATCTATCTGGTATGATCCGCGGGTTTCATATAATGTAATTCTTCCTTTTACCAGAACCTTCATTCCGTTCTTTGGGGCAAAGATCAGTTCTTTATTCCTTGTACTCCACATTATTGCGCTGATCTGCGCTTTTTCATCTTTTAATGTAAAATAAAAATGTCCCGAAGAATGATCTTTGAAATTTGATAATTCACCTACGACATAAACGAAGCTGAATTCATTTTCAATGATTGATTTGATCCCGCGCGTAAGTTCTGTTATTGTGACCGGCTGATTCATTTAGAATATTTTTTATCAGTTTCAAAATAACAATTTATTTTTATTGAATATATGTGAATCCTTATTACAGGATCTTCATTGGGCACATTCTTCATAAATGATTTTATTTTAATTAAAAAAATTTATAACGTCTGTTTACGTTTCTTTTTAAAAAGATGATAACCATGAGATTGTCAAATCTTGTTTGAATTTTAATACAAACAGTTATTGACTGTTGCAGCTCAAAGCAAAATTATCTTTATGTAATATCATTTAATCTTTCAAACATTAAACGTATTTTAAAGAATTAAAAATTATTTTTATCAAATTTTAACTTGAGTTTGAATTCAAAAGAAGTCAGAAATTCTTTTTTGGAGTTTTTTAAGAAGAAGGGTCATAAGATTGTTCCTTCTTCATCTGTAGTTCCATATAATGACCCGACTTTATTGTTTACAAATGCCGGGATGAATCAGTTCAAAGATGTATTTCTCGGGACTGGAACACGTGAATATAAACGTGCGGCGGATTCTCAGAAGTGCATTCGTGCCGGAGGAAAACATAATGATCTTGAAGAAGTCGGCATGGACGGATATCATCACACTTTTTTTGAGATGCTCGGCAACTGGTCATTCGGAGATTATTATAAAAAAGAAGCAATTACCTGGGCATGGGAATTACTCACTGATGTCTGGAAAATTCCTAAAGAAAGACTGTGGGTCTCTGTTTTTGAAACTGACGATGAAGCATTTGATATATGGAAAAATGATACAGATATTAATCCGGATCACATATTAAGATTTGATGAAAAAGATAACTTCTGGGAAATGGGAGACACAGGACCGTGCGGTCCATGCTCGGAGATACATTATGATTTCACCAAAGACGGCTGCAAAGCAGAGGACATTAATGCAGGACTTGAAGATGTGATAGAGATATGGAATCTGGTTTTCATACAGTACAACAGAAAGAAAGACAGAGAACTTGAACCACTCCCTTTGATGCACATCGATACGGGTATGGGTTTTGAAAGAGTTGTGCGTGTATTTCAGAACAAGAATTCCAATTACGATACAGATATATTTTCTCCATTAATAAAAAAGATCTCGGAAATTTCCGGAAAAAAATATGAAGGCAATGATATTTCTTCATTCAATGCAATTGCTGATCATATCAGGGCATTAACATTTGCCATAAGTGACGGCGCAATACCTTCCAACGAAGGCAGAGGTTATGTTCTCAGAAGAATTCTCCGAAGAGCATCACGTCTTGCAAGAAAACTGGATTATCATCAGCCTGTATTGTTTCAGTTAGTCGATACTGTTGTTGAAAATTTCGGTGAAGCTTATCCTGAAATTATTGAGAAGAGTGAGTTTACAAAGGAAGTAATTAAAGCCGAAGAAGAAAGTTTTAACATTACTCTTGACAGAGGGATCAGGCTTTTCAATGATGTTGCGGATTCTTTGAAAGATACAAAAATATTCCCCGGAGATGAAGCATTTAAATTATATGATACCTTCGGCTTCCCGCTTGACCTGACAGAAGTAATGGCAAAAGAAAGAGGATTAAAAGTTGACCTGCTTAAATTTGAAGAAGACATGGAGAAGCAGAAAGACAGGGGAAGGGATTCAAGGAAAGACAAGCTGAATCTGGATCTCGGAATAGAGATCTTTGATGTTATGAATAAAGCAGTTTCTAATGAAGTTGTCTATAATCCTTATGATGAAGTTGAAATCGAAAATGAAATGAACATTGCAATTGCCAGGACGGAGGAAGATAAATACATTGCAGTAATAAATAAGAACCCTTTCTATTCTGAATCAGGCGGACAGATAAATGATACCGGCAAGATAATACTTGATGATTCAAATGAAATAGATATAGTTGATTCACAGAAATATTTTCTTGTTTTATCAGATAAAAATAATTCGCTTCAGAATATTATCAAAGGAAATGATCTTATCCCTCTAAAAGGAAAGGTAATATTGGATATAAAGAAAAGATACGCTGTTGAACGTAATCACTCTGCTACTCACCTAGTACATGAAGCATTAAGAAGAATTCTGGGAAGTCATGTGAAACAGCTTGGTTCACTGGTTCATAATGAATACCTGAGATTTGATTTCCCGCATTTTCATAAATTGACCGGTAAAGAGATCCATGAAATTGAAAAACTTGTCAATTCCAAGATTCAGGAAAAGATAAATGTTACAACTGATGTTGACATTTCAATAGATGAAGCGAACAGAATTCCCAATGTAAAGAAATTTTTCGGAGAGAAGTACGGCGAGAAAGTCAGGGTAGTGCATATTGATGATAATTTCAGCATAGAATTCTGCGGAGGTACACATGTCAAGAACACTGATGACATCGGTTTATTCAAAATCATTAAAGAAGAGAGCATTGCATCAGGTACAAGAAGAATATTTGCCAGAACAGGCGAAGGAATAATATCATATCTGAATGAACGCATATCGGAAATTGAAAAAATAGTAAATGATATTCCTGAAAAATATTCCAATGATTTTGTGGCAGCAATAAATTCAATAAATTACGATACATCAAAAGCAGACTTCCGGGATATAGCATTGATGCGTAAGTTAGTTTCAATTCAGGACAACACATTAGCCTCACTTTATGAATCCAGGGAATTGTATCTTGAAGAAAAGAAACAGACAGAAAAACAATTACTGAAACATAATCTGTCAGTTATTTTTGAGAAGCTCGGAGATATTATTTCAAGATCGGATAAGGAAAACGGATTTGATATAGTTGCCGGCAGAATTGAGCTTAACAGCATGGATGAATTCAGGGAGATCGGTGATGAGCTGAGAAAAAGGATAATTAACGGAGTTGCATTAGTAGCCGTTGTATTGAATGATAAGATCAATCTTGTTTGTTCAGTGAGTGATAATCTGATCAGAGAAAAGGATCTTAGCGCAGGAAAAATTATTTCCACAGTGGCAAAGGAGCTTGGCGGCGGAGGCGGCGGTAAACCGCATCTTGCTACCGCGGGCGCAAAGGACATTTCCAATCTGAATAATGTTTTAAAAAAATTTCCTGATTCCGTGAAAAGCTATTTAAAAACAAAAGATAAGTAAAAATCATCTTGAGCAGTTTTGCGCGATGATTAAAGTATAGAAGTGTACAAATTTTTTTTTATTTTTTAATGAGTAAAATTAATAAACTGTCTGTTTACCTGAATCAGTTAGTCATTTTACAGCAATATAAATTAAATCTCAAACAAAATATTCTCAAATAATGAAAGTAATAATACCTGTAGCCGGATTCGGGACAAGATTAAGACCTCATACGCTGCACAATCCGAAAGTTTTACTGAATGTCGGAGGGAAGCCAATGATACATTATATAATTGAACAGCTAATTAAGGACAAGATCGCTTCTTCAATTATTTTAGTAACCGGTTTTCTCGGTGATAAAATTAAAGATTACCTGAATAATTCGTTCAGGTTTAAATTTGATTACGTAGAGCAGGCAGAGGCAAAAGGACTTGGACATGCAGTGTACTGCGCTAAAAGTGTTTTTAAGAATAAGAATGATGAAACACTTATTATTCTCGGAGATACATTGTTTGATGTAGATCTTAAAAAGATGGTAGGAAGCAAGGATTCAGTAATAGGAGTTAAAGTTGTTGAAGATCCAAGAAGATTCGGAGTGGTGGAAAAGGACAACACCGGTTACATAACCAGATTTGTTGAAAAGCCTGCAAACAAAGATGTATCGCCCTCGAATGAGGCTATTGTCGGATTGTATTATTTAAAAAATTCAGTTTCACTGTTCAGTAGTCTTGAATATATTATGAAGAACAATATTAAAGGCAAGGGTGAATTTCAGCTGACCGATGCTCTGGAAAATATGATAGGCAGTAATGAGAAGATGAAAACCTTTTACGTAGACGGCTGGCTTGACTGCGGCAAGCCTGAAACATTATTAGAAACGAACAGATATCTTTTAAACAAGAATAAAAAGCAGAATCAAATAAATAAAAAAAATATTATTAACTCAAAAATAGTTAATCCTGTATTTATCGGAAAAAATGTTAAGATAGAGAATAGTGTAATTGGTCCTTATGCAACTATAAATGACAATTCAGAGATAAGGAATAGTTTTATTAAAGACAGTATTCTTGAAAAATATTCCGTAGTTGAAAACTGTTCACTTGCAGATTCACTAATTGGCGAAGGTTCCTCAGTAAAAAGAGATGCTTTGAAAATTAGCTTGGGTAATTATTCCGAGATTTGAACTATATTTCAGTAAAAATTCAAAAAAATAAAACATATGCAAGATAAAATTTTTCAGGAGTTTGCAGAAGGTCTTTTCAATTCCATACTTGAACTTGATCCACAAACCGGATCCTATTTGGGATTGCATGAGTATGATGGAAAGATCGGAGATCTCTCAGAAGATGGAATGAAGACTGATATCATGACATACAGGGATCATTATGCCAAGCTGATTACATTTAATAGAGAAGAACTCTCTAAAATAAACAGATATGATTACGACATGTCTAAATGGGCGATTGAATCCGCTTTATTTTATTTAGAGGAAATTAAAAGCTACAAACATAATCCGAGATATTATATCTCAGTATTCAGCGGACTTGACAATTATATCAAGAGAGAATATGCTCCGTTTGATGAAAGGCTAAGGTCAATTATCAGCATTATGGAGAAAATCCCTGAATCTCTGAAAGTAGCAGAAAAGAATCTTGGAAATTCTATCCCGGCTGTGTTCTGCAAATACGCTAAACATTCCGCACTCGGGTTTGAAGATTTTTTTCAGCATAAGCTTCATACTGAGATAGCAGAAAGAACTAAGGATCAGGAACTTATTTCCCGGTATGAAAAAGCAAGCATTGAAGCAGTTAAGGCATTTGAAGAATTCAGTAAATTCATTGACAGTGTAAATTCAGAATCTGATGAAAGCTACAGATTAGGGAAAGATAAATTTTTAAAAATGCTAAAGATAACAGAGCATATTGATCTGCCTTTAGAAGAATTAAAAAGAATGGGTAATGAGGAATTGAAAAGACTTCAGTTTGAGATGAACAAAGTATTAAAAGAAAATAATTTCGAAGGTAAGCTTGATACTCTGGAGCATACTCATCCAAAAGAAGATAATCTTATAGAAGAAACAAGAAATATGCTCGGTGAATTGATAGACTTTATCAGGCAGAATGATATTGTAAGCCTTCCTGAAAGTTTGAACTGCATAGTTACGGAAATGCCGAAGTATGATGACTTTGGCTTTGCAGCCATGGGTACTGCAGGACCATTTGAAAAATCAGATGAGTCTTTTTATTATGTAAATCTTCCTGACAAAGACTGGGATGAAAAAAAGAGAGAGGAATGGATGACTCAGTTCAACTACCCAACACTCAGACTGATTTCCATACATGAAGCGTATCCCGGACATTACACGCATTTTCTAAACGCAAATGAAAAGTCAACCAGACTTTCAAAATTGTTTATGTCATACTCCTATGTAGAAGGATGGGCGCATTATACAGAAGAAATGATGATAGATCAGGGTTATAATAAAGATGATTTCACAAGCAGGATCGGAATGCTGATCGAAGCTCTGATCAGATGCTGCAGATATAATGTTGCCATAGGTATTCACTGTGAAAACATGACACTTGAAGAAGCCAAAAACTATTTTCTGGAAAATGCTTACATGACAGAAACCACTGCAATGCAGGAAGCCGAAAGAGGAGCTTTTGATCCGGGTTATCTGAATTATACTCTTGGAAAAATTTACATTAAAAAATTCAGGGATAAATATTTTGAGAAATTCGGAGATTCAAAAAAACTGAAAGATTTCCACGATCAGGTAGTTTCTCTCGGATGTCCTACATACAGGATTGCAGAAGATTATGTTCTTGGATGAAATTAGGAGTCATCATAAGAAGCATCAGTTATCACCTATCAGCTTTTTTCAAGTTTCTTTGAAAGGAACAATTCTCCTGCGATAAAAAGAAGAGCTCCGATCAGAAAATATTTCCATAGGCTTAATCCTGAATTGGATTCTTCAACGGCAGAAAGTATATCTTCACTCTTTTCTATTAATTTTACATTTTGAAAACCGTTCTTTTTGAAGTAATCTGTTATATCATCATTTTCGGAAACTGTCATATTGCTTTCAATTGAATTTTTGTTGAGAGCAAAATCAAATTCAGCCCCGGAAGAATCTTTAAGAGAATAGAAACCTGTACCAGAAGTAAGACCTGAATACGGAAGATAAAGATAATTTTCATTTGGATTAATCAGTTCCAGTTCAGGTTTGATGACTGATTGATCCGGCAGCATCATTTCATTGATGCTTTTTAATTCCCTTACTGAAATCAGATTAGACTTCCCGGCGATATATTCTTTCTGATATTCAAAATTATTGCTTAGATAATAAATACTTCTGATGATCAGAGGCACAAAAATAGTTTTTAATGGAAGGTCAGACTGGTCTTCTCTTGCTGATACAGATGAAATGATAACTTTTCCTTTTGACAGTTTTGACTCAATAAGAAAAGGTCTGTTATTTGTTAATGTTATAATTTGTCTTGCTTTCTCATTTGGAAGAAGACGGAAAAAAGAATTTATCTCCGGAGAGTCGATATTAAAATTACCGGATGTAGAATTCAATTTCCGGTTCAGAAATATTTCCGAAAGGATGGGGTTTTCAAAATCCACTTTATCAAATTTCAGCTTATTGTTTTCATCTTTACTGGAATTCAGATCTTCAATTTTCACGAAATCAAGCTTATTCAGAATAGTGCTGTTGTAGTTATTTATGTCTGTTGAATTCCCCGGAAAAATGAACAGTCCCCCGCCGTCTGAGACAAAATCTCTCAGCATCTGTGATTCATAATCTGTAAAACTATTTTTACCTGAAATAAACACTACATCTTTTTTTAATATACTCTCATTGATTGTTCTTTCGGAAGTTACATTAAACAAATTGCTTTTCATTTTTATCGAATCCGAAAGTATACTGCCGGCTGTCCTTAATGCAAGATCAATAAAATAAAAATCCTCAGGTTTTTCATATATCACTCCCAAATTAAAGCTTTCGGGAATATACAATGAAAAATAATATTTATTGTCCTGAATTATCTCATCATCCTGAAACTCGCTCTGAGTAATTTCAACAATTCCGTTTATATTTCCGGAATGATCAGATTTAAAACTGAACTCAATTTCCTTTTTATCGAATGAGTTTATATCAACAATTCTTTCGCCTTTAAGCTCATTATCAATAATAAGATTTACGGTTTTATTATAGACATTGTAACGTGAGTGATTATTGAGAAAAGCCTTAATTTTTACATCTTTATTCTTTTCAATGATCTTCGATATAACAACAAAACTGTCAATCGAAAGATTGTTAATTTCCCGGTTACCTATTCTGATCAAATATGCATTCACTGAATTATCTGATGTTTCACTGAATGAAGGAGGAATACTATTTTCCTGATTAAAATTAATCTGATTGAAGTCAGAAATTATGAAGATCTCTTTATTTGGTTTGGCTGAAGTTTTTAGTATCTTATCTGAAAAACTCATAATCTCATTTATGTCTGCAGGTTTCTGAGAGATATTTATTTTTTCAAGTGAATCATAAAGTTCATTAAAACTGTCAAACAAAATCTTATTGCCATCAAAGTCAATTTTCGAAGCCGGAATAAGATAAACATCATCGGATTCTTTATGTGTCTCAAGGATTTTTTTCACTGCATCTTTTGCCTGTGACAAATATTGACCTTTACTGTCTCTTGCCGCCATGCTGAATGAATCATCGATGAAAATAAGAGTCGAATAAGAGGAGGAGTTATCATTGTTACCTGCGTAACCTTCATATACAGGATTAGCAAAACACAGGACCAGGAAAATTATCGCCATTACCCTCAGTGCAAGAAGAATAATCTGCTTAAGTTTTATTCTCCTCATTTTCGATTTTTGTATTTCCTTAAGAAACATAAGAGTGCTGAATTCAACTTTTTTGATCTTTCTAAGATTCAGCAAGTGTATAAGTATCGGGATCGAAACTGCGAAAAGACCGAAGAGTATAGCCGGATTTAAAAAATTCATTAATCAGATTTACATTGTTGCATTAAGATAAATTTAATAAGTGATTATCTAAATGCAATTTTTTAAATATTTACATAAATTAAGCTTAATAAGTTTCCAAATATATATTACATAATTCATATTAGTAATTTTTTATTGAGATATCTTTTATTCATTTTTTTATTGGGGAAGCAAAAGGTTTACTTTAAGGTTCTGTATGTTTTACAGTGGAAATTTATTTCTGCGGAAAAAATGCCGCCGGTAATTATTCTGATTTTTTTTGTAAAAATTTTATCTATAATTTTATAATTATAATTCCAATATTGCAGAGCTCAAATTATGCAAACTTTAATATTCTTAAATGGGAATATCCCAAAGTTAAAAGTTATAAAAGAACACCTTAAAAAGGCTTCTTTTATAGTTGCTGCCGACGGAGGAGCAAATCATTTAAGGAAAATCAATGTCATTCCGGACATAATAATCGGAGACCTTGATTCAGTAAGCAAGGGTTCGCTGAAATATTTCACAAAGCATAAGACATTAGTCAAGAAAGTATATGATCAGAACAAGACAGATTTCGAAAAAAGTCTTATATATTGCCTCAATAACAGTATTAAATCAATTACAGTATTTGGAGCAGTTAGTCTGAGGGCTGATCACACTCTGAATAATTACAGCATCTTAAAAAGATATTATACAAAATCAGATATCAAAATTATTACTGACGAGTTCGAAATTTTTTTCATTAATAAGAGCTTCAAATTCAGGTACAGAACCGGTGAATTAGTTTCTTTACTTGCCTTGCCAAAAGCCGGCGGTATCAGAACATCAGGACTAGAGTATCCTTTAAAAAACGAAAGTCTTGAATTTGGAAAACGAGAAGGTGCATTAAACAGATCAGTTTCTGATAAGATCGCGATTAGTTTTAAAACCGGAAATTTACTTTTATTTAAAAAGCATTTTATTCAATAGATGTCGTTAACTAAAATACCATTATCTCTTAATGATTACTTAATAATACTCGCATATTTCATTGCAGTTTTAATAATAGGATTTAAGACAAAAAAATCAGACAATTCAGTCAAGGATTACATAATTGCAGGAAGGACATTAACACTTCCAGCATTTATAGCAACACTGGTATCATCTTTTTACGGAGGCGTGCTTGGCATTGGAGAATTCACTGCAAGATTCGGTATCTCGGGCTGGTTATTATATGCATTCCCATTTTATTTTTTCATAACAATCTTTGCATTTTTCCTTGCCAATAAGATACGCAGGACACATTTGTATACTATCCCTGATAAACTATTTAAAGTATACGGTAAAAAAGTAAGTATTCTTGGAGGCATGCTGATATTCCTTCTTTCAACACCTGCTCCATATCTATTTATGATGGGGATACTTATAAAATGGATCTTTGCTATCAAACTTGTTTATGCAATGTTTTTTTCACTTTTATTTTCAATTGCATATCTGATCAAAGGGGGTTTTCGCTCAGATGTAAGGGTAAACATTCTCGAGTTTGTCCTGATGTTTGTCGGCTTTGGCATTATACTTCCATTTTGTTTTAATACACTCGGCGGTTTTGAGTTTTTAGAAGCCCGGTTACCGGCTGAGTATCTTAACATTCCCGGGAATGTAACTCTTCAGTATTTTATTCCCTGGTTTTTTATAGGGACATGGGCGCTTGTAGATCCTGTATTTTATCAGAGATGTTATGCTGTGAAGAATAAAAAAACTCCAAAAAGAGGAATATTAATTTCTCTTGTATTCTGGTTTATCTTTGACCTGATGACCACAACAGCCGGACTCTATTCAAAAGCTTATTTCATGGGAGAACTCACGGAACCGATATATTCAATTCCACTTTTAGCAGAAAAGATCCTGCCTCCTATAGCAAGAGGAATTTTTATAGTGGGATTGATTGCAACTATAATGTCATCACTGCATTCCTATATATTTGTCTCTGCAACAACATACGGAAGAGATATAGTATCCAGATTTAAAGATGATAACGAAGAAAAATACAATTACAATAAAAGCGGTATGATCATCAGCGCGGGATTTGCCTTTGTACTTGCATATTTCATTCCTTCAGTTGTTGATATCTGGTACACTGTCGGAACAATGATCATACCTGCATTATTGATTAGTGTTATCAGCAGTTACTTTGAAAGACTTCATGTACATTCCAAATATATTTTCGCGGCAATGATAGGTTCATTTTCTATTTCACTACTTTCATTTGTATTAGGGATGCTGAATAAAGTCAACGGTCAGGCAGTATATCCTTTTGGTCTTGAACCAATGTACCCCGGAATGGTCTTAGGATTAATTATTTATTTAATAGGATACAGCAATCGAAGGTATTTAAATACTGAAAGTGATTATTAATCCTTATTTATCTTTAAAATGTTCTTCATTTTAAATCATGAGAAAAATTATTTTATTTATATTAATTTTCTTATCAATATCTGATTATGCTTATTGCCGGGATTCAACTAATAATATCATTTCGGATACAGTCAGCCTTGATCTTTACAACAGGAGTAATTTGGATACAAATAACTTCAATATTTTTCCGAAATCATATTCAAGAAAGGTTGTTGCGCTGGTATTGAGCGGAGGAGGAGCCAGAGGATTAACTCAGTTAGGAGTATTGAATGAACTGGAGAAGAATGATGTGAGGATAGATCTTATAGTAGGTACAAGTATGGGAGCATTAATCGGTGGATTATATGCTTCAGGATACAAAGTAAATGAAGTAAAAAATATTCTCGATAAATTTAACTGGAACAAAGCATTAAGCCTTACAAACAGCTATCAGAGAACATCACTTTTTCTTGAGCAGAAAAAAATTCAGGACAGAAGCCTGTTTACAATTCCTCTAGACGGGATAAAGCCTATAATAATTCCGTCATCATTTTCAAATGGTCTTTATCTGAGTGAAAAAATAAATTCCATTGTACTCAATTCCCGATTTCATCCCAAAGAAGATTTTTCAAATCTTAAGATTCCTTTTACTGCTGTTGCTACAAATCTTGATAACGGCAAAGCTGTGATCATAAGGAAAGGGAATCTGAGCGAAGCAATAAAAGCATCTATTACATTTCCTCTGCTATATACTCCGATAATTATTGACGGAAAGAAACTGGTTGACGGAGGACTGACGGCTAATATTCCCATTGACATAGCTAAGTCTCTGGGAGCAGACCTTACTATTGTGGTCAATTCTACAAGTAATCTGAGATCAAACAAGGAACTTAATGATCCATTGAATACGGCTGATCAGATACTCTCTATTACAATGGCCCAGCTTAATGATCTTCAGCTTAAAAATGCAGGAATAATTATCAAACCTGACATAAAAAATTATTCCGCTCTGGATTACAGTAAAATAGGATACCTGATCAGGAAAGGTGAAGAAAAAACTGCCGAATTAATTGACATCATAAAAGAGAAAATTGATTCAATGGACTATACAGGATCAAGATATTTAAACAACTTCATAACAAATCCCGTTATAGAAGTTAATTCGGATATTAAAGATAAAAATTTAGCCGATACATTAAAAGATCTTTCGGATAAGTATTTCGAAAAATACACCTCAATAGAAAAAAATCTTAAAATGATTTACAATACAGGCAACTATAAGAATGTATATGCGGTCATTTCAAGATCAGGTTTATCTGCCGGCATTAATTACTCTCTGACAGCAAATCCTGTTTTGAGATACATGAAAATTGAAAATTCAGTGTATGAACTTGACAGCATGATAAATGATTTCAGGAGCCGCAACACAAACAGGGTAATAAATTCATTTCAATATTATAAATTCTATGAAGATCTGCTGGGTAAGCTGAGAAACAATTCTTATTCTCTTATTGATATTGAAAAATTTCATTATGACTATTCCAGCAGCACTCTCGAAATAATTTTCAGCAAAGGTAAGCTTAGCGGTACCGATCTCAAGGGTAATTTTACCACTAATGACAACGTGATATTGAGGGAGGTTAATATCGATTTTACAAAAACTGTTATGAAAAGGAGTGTAGATGAAAGCATAAAAAACGTAATGAGCACTAATTTATTTCAACAGGTAAGCTTTGATTATGATTTTACAAAGAATAGTTACATACCGGCATTGGATATAAAATTAGTTGAGAAAAATACAAAGGCATTAAGGTTTTCTCTGAAAGCAGATAATGAAAGGAATCTTCAGCTAATGCTGGACCTGAGAGATGAGAATATTTTCGGAACCGCAATAGAGACAGGACTGCTTGCTGCAGGCGGTCTTAGAAACAGGATATATCAGTTTGATATAAAATCAAATCAGTTTTTCAGCCTGCCGCTGACATTCAATTATAATCTGTATTATAAATTTACTGACATTTACAGATACGCTCAGATAATAGACACATCGCTGAATGAATTTGATGTAATAAAAACCGGAGAATACAGAGATTTAAAATACGGTATGAGTTTTCTGTTCGGCGCTCAGGTAAAAAGATTCGGTACAATTTACGCTCAGATATTTTTTGAAAATCTTGGAATTTTAAATAAGTACAACAGTGAAAATCTGACTGAAGATCTTCGTGTAGTAAAATTAAAATTCGGCGGTGTATTCGATACCGAGGACAGAGTGCCATTTCCCAATGAAGGAACACTAATTAACTTTTATTATGAGACAGCGAATAATACCGTTCAGTCTAATACAAGTTTCACAAAGTTATACCTAAGTTATGATCAGTATTTCCCGATAGCAGGATCTCAGGTATTAAGACCCAGATTTATTTTTGGATTCGGAGATAAAACAACTCCTCTATCAGAGCAGTTTTATCTTGGTGGACAAAAGTCTTTTTTCGGTATGGTGGAAGATGAGCTGGTAGGAAGGCAGATACTGGAAGCTTCTTTAGAGTACAGATATTTGCTTCCTTATAAATTATTTTTTGACACATATTTCAGCATAAGATATGATCTGGGAAATGTCTGGCAGGTAACCGAGGACATCAGGTTTAAAGATCTGAGACATGGAATAGGTTTATCGCTGGAATTCGACACACCGGTAGGTGAAGCCAGTTTTTCTGTGGGCAGAAGTTTCATAATTAAAAAAGGACTGTCACAGGATTCATTTATATTCGGTCCTTATGATTTTTATTATTCAATAGGATATGATATTTAAGGTTAGTAAATTGGTAACTATAAGACATAGTAAACGTAGATTAAATAGACTTTAACAGAAAAAGTAAATAACAAATCAGAAATTGAAATTTCTAAACAAATATACCGATGGCACTTTAAGGGTAATATTTACATTCATTGCTCTTTATTGTCTTGCATTTTCATCCATAGTATTTATCAGAACAATGTTTACTGAAAGGATGACATCAGATGACTGCCTTTGGGTGACAGATCTTAACGGGAATAAACTGAATGAAGGTCTTTATATAGTTCAGATTTTGCCCGGCGGAGTATCTGATATTGCAGGCATAAAGGAAGGAGATATTCTTATTGCCATAAACGGAAATAAATTCAAAAACATTAATGAAGCTCAGGAAATCCTTAATGGTTTTGAAGCAAATGACATGATAGAATATACTTTAATTCGTGATAACACTATTATAAAAAAAGATCTGAGAGTTCTGAAAATTTTCAATATTGTTTTTCTGATCTTTTCACTGCTCGGATTCGGTTTCTTAGTAATATCATTTCTTGTCGGCTATTCAAAACCCAAAGAGCTTACATCACAGCTATTCTTCCTGCTCGGATGTTCTGCTGCAATGGGATTTTCAATGATAGGTATAGCTAACTTAGGCAGTACAATTAATATTCTGCAGTTTAATTTTTTCATTGGGCAGTTATTTTTTTATCCGTTATTTGTTCATTTCTTTATTACATATCCAATCAAGCTTGAATTTAAATACCGTAGATTTTTTCTGATCTCAATATATTCGGTCATAATGTTACTGGGTTTAGCCAGAATATATACTGCAAAGAGCATTCCTCAGTTCAACAATATATCAAACAACATAGGAACGGCAATAATTGTGATTTATATAAGTCTCGGGATCACATTTTTTATAAACTCATATTTCAAACTGAATAATGACAATCTTAAGAAACCGCTGAAAATAATATTGTATGGATTCATGATCGGAGGAATTGGTTTTTTATATTCATTCTTAATTCCATTTTTCATAAAAAAACCTAATTTCCTGGTTCAGACATGGATATATCTTCCCTGCGCTCTTGTATTATTTATTCCGGTCTCTTTCGGTTTTTCTATTTTCAAATACAGAATTTTAGATACTGAATTTATTGTAAAAAAAGGACTGGTATTTGGAATAATAACCGCGTTCATTGTAGGGATATATCTGCTGCTTGTTCTTGTGTTGAATTCTATTCTAAGCCAGTTCATGCCCGAGAACAAACAACTATTGACAATTGCACTTATTGTAATTGTGACCTTTAGTTTTGATTTTGTAAATAAGAAAGCAAAAGAATTTGTCGACAAGCAGTTTTACAGAGAAAGATATAATTATCGAAAATCTCTTCTTGAATTTTCGGAAGAACTGCCATATCTTGACAACATAAAGCAGATCATTGATAAGATCGGAACTTCTGTCAAAGAAACAATGGGAATAGATCATCTTAATGTTTGGTTTAAGGATGATGATTATCAAAAAATTCTTCAAAATGAATACACAAAGACTTCAGATAATGAAAAAGTAATTCATAAGGAAGCTAATTTTGATGAAGCATTTACATCTTTATTTAAGAACAGCAAGGATCCAAAAATATTGAATGAACTTTTCATACAGGAATTAAAAATTCCGGCTCTTTATAAGGAAGTCATTAAGAAAGAGAATTTTGCTCTTCTCATTCCGATATTTATTAAAGATAATCTCATCGGAACAATGAATTTCGGAGAAAAGCCGTCAGGTAAATCGTACTCTGAAGAGGATATTGATCTTCTGAAAACTCTTGCATCCCAGGCTGCAATTGCATTTGAAAATTCCCGTCTGCAGAAGGAAAAGATCTCTAAACAGAAGATAGAAGAAGAGCTTCAGATAGCCAGAAAAATTCAGATGGGGTTACTGCCTCAGTCCATCAACAGTATAGAAGGAATTGAAGTCTCAGGTTTTTATAATCCGGCAAAAATTATAGGAGGTGATTTTTATGATGTAATAAAGATCAGTGAAAGCAAGATGCTTGTGATTGTTGCAGATGTATCCGGGAAAGGGATTCCTGCAGCGCTTTATATGTCAAAAGTTCAGGCTATGATACAATTTGCTGCAAGTATTTTTCAGTCGCCTAAAGATATTCTGATCGAGGTAAACAAGCAGATCCATAACAGACTGGATAAAAGGTCTTTTATTACAACTATCATAGCATTGTTTGATCTTGAAAAAATGAAAGTTAAGATCTGCAGAGCCGGTCATAATCCGGCAATTTATTCCATTAACGGGAAACTGCATTTTCTTAAAAGTAAAGGTATGGGACTTGGTCTTGAAGGTGAAAAAATATTCAATGTAAATCTGGAAGAATCTGAACTGGATATTTCAAATGACAACGTATTTGTTTTCTATTCAGACGGCCTTACCGAAGCAATGAATAAGAACCGGGAGGAATTCGGGACTGATAAAATGATGGATATTATTGATATCAACAGGCAGAATTCCTGTTCTTTGATTCAGAAAGAGATCATAAACTCCGTGGATAATTTCAGAGGAAATGCTGAGCAAAATGATGACATTACTCTTGTCATCACAAAAATTAAATCCGTCAATAACATTAAACAAAAGTCAGAATAATTATTTACTCATTCATATTATTTAATTCATAAACTGGCATAGCCAGAACCAAAAAAGTTTTAAATGCTCGTTTTTT
>CAZLOL010000041.1:0-2993 GCA_964561045.1 uncultured Ignavibacteriaceae bacterium
CTTCAGACAGCACTGGAGATACATCATGCTATAATGCATAAAGCTATCGAATCAAATAACGGATTTGTATTTGAGATCGTGGGTGATGCATTCTGCTGTGCATTTGAAAAAGCGGAGGATGCGGTGAAAGCGGCTGTTCAAGCTCAGTTCGGGCTTGCAAATGAGAAATGGGAAGATGCAGTAATTAAAATAAGAATTGGGATCCATTCCGGAGCCGCAGAATGGAACGGAAAGCGATACATGGGATACATTACACTTGCACGGAGCTCCAGAGTAATGTCATGCGGATACGGTGAGCAGATAATTATTTCCGGTAGCACTTATGAATCATGCAAAGACAAATTTGATGCAGTAAAAGAAAAGAATATATCATTCAGGGATCTGGGAGAGAGAAGATTGAAAGACGTAACACAGCCGATCCGGCTTTTTCAGGTTCTGTCCAAAGGGCTTCGTGAAGATTTTCCTCCCTTGAAAACTTTGGATGCAAGACCGAATAATCTTCCTGTTCAGCTTTCAAGCTTTATCGGAAGAAAGGAGGCAATGCAGGAAGTAAAAAATTTGCTTGGCCAGTCACGCCTGCTGACTATATTAGGATCAGGCGGAGGCGGAAAGACCCGTCTCGCTATGCAGACAGCTGCCGAAATGATAGATGATTTTACAAACGGGGTGTTTATTGCTGAGCTTGCGCAGGTATCGGATCCTTCACTTATAGCGCAGTCATTAATGAATGCACTCCAAGTGAAAGAAGAGCATGGAAAAGCGCTGTTAGAAACATTGCAGGATCATCTCAAAGAAAAAGAATTACTGCTGATACTTGATAACTGTGAGCATCTGATAGATGAATGTGCTAATCTATCTGAGATACTTCTGAGCAAATGTTTGAAACTGAAGATTATTGCAACCAGCAGGGAAGCCCTGAACTGTTCGGGGGAGCGGATATTTTTAATCCCTCCTTTATCACTACCAGATTCTGGCTTGAAAATTACTCCTGATCAACTGACACAATATGAAGCAGTCCGGCTGTTTATAGAAAGAGCAATATCCGTCAATCCCGGTTTTCGGATCAACAATGAAAATGCACCCGCATTAGCAGAGATATGCAGCCGTCTTGACGGTATACCGCTGGCAATTGAGCTTGCGGCTGTCAGGATCAATGTTCTGCCGGTAGAAAAGATCTGTGCAAAATTAGATGACAGATTCAGACTTCTTACCGGAGGAAAGAGAACAGCCCTTCCGAGACAGCAGACTCTGAAAGCCTTGATAGACTGGAGCTATGATCTGTTGACTGAACATGAAAAATTATTATGGAGCAGACTTTCCATATTCAACGGAGGCTGGACACTGGATTCTGCGGAAAAAGTATGCTCGGATGAAAAGATCGAAAGTCATGAAATTCTAGATCTGCTCTGTTCTCTCACGGACAAATCAATAATTATTTATAAAGCAGAGAAAGACAGATACTTTATGCTGGAAACTTTGAAACAATACGGACTGGAAAAACTAAAGGAAGCTGATAAAACCGGAGAATTAATATCGAAACATTTGGATTATTATATGGAACTTTCAGAAGAAGCCGAACCAAAATTAAAGAGCAGTGAATCTAAGATATGGCTGGAAATTCTTGAATCAGAACATGATAATTTTCAGTCAGCAATTGTCAGGTCTGTTTATGACAATAAATGGGAAAAAGGTTCACGGCTTGCCGGCGCTTTAGGAAGATTCTGGAAGATCCGAGGTCATCAGTCTACAGGCAGAATGCTGCTGGATTCAGTCCTGGGTAATGAAAAGGAATTGAGCAAGCCGGTTCTCAGAAAAATATTGTCATGGAGCGGGATACTTTCACACGATCAGGGTGAATATGAAACTGCACTGAATTATCATTACAGAAGCCTGATCATAAGTAAAGAGTTAAATGATAAAACCGGAATTGCGGGTACTCTCAACAGCCTCGGTGCTATAGAATCAGAACGGGGAAATAATGAGAAAGCTCAGGAATATTATTATGAAAGTCTTGCATTAAGAAGGGAGACCGGTGATAAATATGATATTGCCAAGTCACTTAACAATCTCGGATGTGCGGCTTACGAACTTGGCAATTTCGAAAAAGCGCAGGAGTTTTATAAAGAGAGTCTGGAATTAAAGCGAAGCATGGGAGACCAATACAGTATTGCAGAAAATCTTAATAATCTTGGAAACATTGCGTATGCGCAGGGTAAATATGAACAGGCTCAAAACTTCCAGGAAGAAAGTCTGGCATTAAACCGTGAGGTTGGAAATAAAAATGGCATAGCAGATTCCCTCAACAATCTTGGGAAAACACATTTTACTATTGGAAATTATGAGCAGACTCAGAAGTATTATGAAGAAAGCCTTTCCATACAAAATGAAATAGGAGATAAGAGCGGCATTTCGCACTCGCTTAATGATCTGGGAAATCTATTTATTCAGCTTGAAAAATTTGATCAAGCAGGAAAATATTTTGAAGAAAGTCTTGCATTGTTCCGCAGTATCGGTGAGAAGCTTGGTATAGCAATCTCTCTAAACAACATTGGAAAATTATCCCTTATAAAAGGGGAATATATGGATGCCCTTAAATTTATTGAAGAGAGCCTGAGGATAAGCAGAGAAATCGGGGATAAATGGGGCATCGCTTTAACATTAAACGGTTTAGGAAATTTAGCATATTATGAGGGGAACTATGAATCGGCGCGTAAATATTTTCAGGAAAGTATGTCTTTGAAAAAGGATATGGAAGATATCCGCGGTATTGTATTTACACTCATTGGCTGTTCAGGAATATTGTGTGCAGAAGACAGATCATCTGATGCAGTTATTCTTCTTGGAACTGCTGATAATGCCATTAAATCTTCAGGAATTGTTCCGGAATTTAGTGAACAAAAACTGATGGAAGAAATATTCGGAAGCCTTCATGATAAATTAGACGATAAAGAATTTACGAATCTCTTTGAAAAAGGAAAGAAGATGACGCTTGA
>CAZLOL010000041.1:3093-21241 GCA_964561045.1 uncultured Ignavibacteriaceae bacterium
ATGAGAAATGAGACGTGAGACATGAGAAATGAGACGTGAGACATGAGAAATGAGACGTGAGACATGAGAAATGAGATGTGAGACGGAAAACGTGATACAAACAATTAACACGCAACTCGTAACTCGCAACACGCAACTCGCAACTCGCAACTCGTAACTCGCAACACGCAACTCGTAACTCGTAACTCGCAACTCGCAACTCGTAACTCGTAACACGTAACTCGTAACTCTTAACTCGCAACTCGCAACTTATTCAAATGAATAAACCTACAGGTATAGTTACATTTCTTTTCACCGACATCGAAGGCAGCACAAGGCTCGCTCAGGAGTTTCCGGAAAAACTTCAGGTTGCTTTAGAGAGACATCATTTAATAATGAATGATGCAATCGAATCAAATAATGGTTTTACATTTGAAATTATCGGTGATGCTTTTTGCTGCGCGTTTGAAAGAGCAGAAGATGCAGTTAAAGCAGCTGTCGATGCACAGTTAAATCTAGTAATTGAAAAATGGGAAGAAGCTGTCATTAAAGTCAGAATAGGCATTCATACCGGTAATGCTGAATGGAGCGGAAACAGATATATGGGTTATATTACACTCGCACGTGCTGCGAGAGTAATGTCTTCAGCTTACGGCGGACAGATCATTATTTCAAATGATACTTATGAATTAACCAAAGATAAGTTTTATAGAGCAAATGAAGAGTCCGTATCATTCCGGGATCTGGGAGAAAGAAGATTGAAAGACGTTATTGAACCGATCAGGCTTTTCCAGGTTCTGACTACAGGGCTTCGTGAAGATTTTCCTCCGTTAAAAACTCTGGATGCCAGACCGAACAATCTGCCTCTTCAGCTGACAAGCTTTATAGGAAGGGAAAAAGTAATTCAGCAAGTGAAAAACATGTTTGAGCAGACGCGCTTACTCACACTAATCGGTTCGGGCGGATCAGGAAAAACACGGCTGGCAATGCAGGTTGGTGCAGAAATGATTGATGAATTTTCAAACGGAGTTTATATAACTGAACTTGCACCTGTATCCGATCCTGTTTTTATCGAATCTGCAATATTGAATTCACTTGGAATTAAAGAAGTGCCGGGAACGTCTCCAGAAGAAACATTAACCTGTTTTCTGAAAGACAAAGAGATGTTGTTAATTTCAGATAACTGTGAACATCTGATAAATGAGTGTGCTGATCTGAGTGAAAGACTTTTGAGCAAATGTACTAAACTTAAAATCATTGCCACAAGCCGTGAAGCGCTCAACTGTAAAGGAGAGCGGACATTTCTTATTCCGCCTCTGACACTTCCTGATATTTCAGTAAATAATACACCGGAACAGATCACGCAATATGAAGCAGTCAGACTGTTCATAGAAAGAGCATTGTCAGTCAATCCGAAATTCCGAGTTAACAGAGAAAATGCCCCGGCTTTAGCCGGGATATGCAGCAGTCTTGACGGGATACCTCTGGCGATAGAACTTGCAGCAGCAAGGATAAAAATCATGACTTTGGAAAAAATATATGAAAGACTGAATGACAGATTCGGATTGCTTACGGGTGGGAAGCGAACTGCACTGCCGAGGCAGCAGACATTAAGGGCAATGATAGACTGGAGTTATGACCTGCTTAGCTCTAAAGAGCAATTGCTTCTCCGGCGGCTTTCAATATTTATGGGTGGCTGGACACTGGAAGCCGCTGAAGAAATCTGCAGTGATGAATCAATTGATCAAAATGAAGTTCTTGACATTATGAACAGCCTTCTTGACAAATCACTGATAATGCATATTGAATCCGGCGGTAAGAGCAGATACGGAATTCTCGAATCGATCAAATATTATTCGCTCGAAAAGCTGACTGACAATAAAAAAGAGTATCAGAAGCATCTGGATTATTTTATAAATTTATTCTCACTTTCAGATTATAATGAAAAAGGGTTCGGAGTTCATGACTGGATAAGCTTAA
Source organism: uncultured Ignavibacteriaceae bacterium (assembly GCA_964561045.1). Classification (GTDB taxonomy): domain Bacteria; phylum Bacteroidota; class Ignavibacteria; order Tepidaquicellales; family Tepidaquicellaceae; genus JAGPCH01. The sequence continues at coordinate 5,053 of CAZLOL010000041.1, forward strand.
CGGGTCCTGAGATTGATAACATGAGAATGTGCATTCAGAGGGGTTCAGAAATTAATCCGGAAGATACGGTAAGATTAGTTATAAACGCTTTTGATTTCTTTATTTTCAAAAGCTATGTCCGGGAAGGATTCGAGACTTCAGAGAAAATCTTAAATTCTGTTACCATCGCTGACAAAAAATTAAAAGCTCAGTTGTTAAACAAAATATCTCAATACTGTTACCTTCTAGGAAAATTTACTGAACTTGGAAAATTCAGTAATGAAGCCGCAAACATAAGCAGGGAAATAAATTTTAAGGAAGGTATTATTATATCTCTGAATACATTAAGTCTTAAAGCCTATGCGGAATTAAATTATGAAAACGCTGCAAAACTGAATGAAGAAGCATTATCGCTTAGCATTGAAATAAATTCTGATAAGCATAAGGCGGAATCACTTTATAATTTATCATTTCCTCTTTTCGCTCTTGGAGAATACGACAGATCAATTTCACTCAAGGAAGAAGCCATTCTGTTAACCAGGAAATTAAATGACGAACATTTTTCAGCACAGATCCTTTTAAGCATTAGCGTTAAACTTCTGAAATTTAAGAAAAATCCCGAAAAAGCAGTTTTGCTTTCGGAAGAAAGTCTTGAAATATCAAAAAAAATTGATGACAAATATCTTATCTCTTTAAACCTGTTAAATCTTGCTTCACTATATTTGTATTTTGAAAACAAAGACTTCGGAAAAGCTGAAAATATTCTTCTGGAAGCGTATAAAATTTCAACTGAATTTGATTACGCCATGAATCTGTTTCCGATAAGAATTCACCTCGGAGTAATAAATACGGAAACAGGAAGATATTCTGAAGCGGAAAAAATATATAAAGAATATATCTCTGAAAGAGAAAAAGCCGGAGGTGAATTTTATATAAAGGATGTGATCACCGGCTTTGCAAGAATTTTTTATAAAAGAGATCAATATGAAGATGCATTAAAATTGTACGGATTTATCGATACACTTTCCAAAGATAAAAAATATAATTCATTACACGGGAGCTTCAGATTTAATGATGACATCAGAAATAAGATCAGGACTGAGCTGGGTGAGGAAAAATTTAATTTTGCTTGGAAAGAAGGAAAAGATCTGAGTATGAATGAAGTTCTTAGCCGATGTTTGATGATTAATAATGAATAATGTATTATGTTCAATGTTCAATAAACATTGAATAATTATTAATAAGTAATGAATAATGTTTTTAGTATATTGTTAGATCAATTGATAAATTCCAAATTCGAATTTCCAAATTCCAAATTCCAAAATAAATGACTAAACCAACAGGCACAGTTACATTTTTGTTTACCGATATAGAAGGAAGTACCCGGCTGTCACAGGATTATCCAGATACTTTACAAAACGCTTTAGACAGGCATCATTCCATATTGCAGCAGGCAATAGAATCCAACAGCGGATTTGTATTTGAGATAGTAGGTGATGCTTTCTGCTGCGCATTTCAAAAGGCTGAGGATGCAGTGAAAGCGGCGGTTGAGGCTCAGTTAAGTTTAGCGGAAGAAAAATGGGAAGGCGCAGTAATTAAAATCCGGATAGGCATTCATTCAGGCAATGCTGAATGGAGCAATGAAAAGTACATGGGATATATTACGCTTGCAAGGACAGCGAGGGTGATGTCATGCGGATACGGTGAGCAGATAATTATTTCGAACAGCACTTATGAACTATGCATGGATAAATTTGATGCAGTAAAAGAAAAGAACATCTCATTCCGCGACTTGGGTGAGCGGAGAATGAAAGATGTAATTCAGCCGATCAGAATATTTCAGATAGTATCTCCCGGTTTGAGGGAGGAGTTTCCGCCTTTAAAAACACTAGATGCAAGACCGAATAATCTGCCGGTGCAGCTCACTAGTTTTATAGGAAGAGAGAAGGAAATATCGGATATAAAGAAACTGCTTTCGGGAACGAGGCTTCTCACTTTGACCGGACCCGGAGGAACCGGAAAGACAAGGCTTTCACTGCAGGCAGCTGCAGAAGTGATAGATGATTTTAATAACGGAGTCTGGATCGTCGAGCTGGCTCCGCTTACTGACCCGGCTCTTATATCAGTTACAATAGCCGGAGCATTAGGTATCATCGGACAGCCCGGGCAGGAGAGCTATGAGGCATTACTGAATTATTTAAAGCAGAAGGAATTACTTATCCTTCTGGATAACTGCGAACATTTAATAGATGAATGCGCGGCCATAACAGAGAAGCTACTGCAGAATTGTACGGGATTAAAGATCATTACAACAAGCAGGGAATCATTAAGAAGCCAGGGTGAAATTGTGTACAGGGTCTTATCACTTGCGCATCCGGAACCTGATCAGAAAAACACACCATTGGAATTATCGCAGTATGAATCAGTACGTCTTTTCATTGAAAGGGCGCTTGCCGTAAATTCAGAATTCAGGGTTAATAATGTAAACGCTCCCGCACTTGCCCAGATATGTTCACAGCTTGACGGTATTCCGCTTGCAATTGAACTTGCAGCCGCAAGGATAAAAGTATTATCAGTAGAAAAGATATGTGAAAAACTTGATGACCGGTTCAGGCTGCTTACAGGCGGAAAAAGAACGGCTCTTCCGAGACAGCAGACTTTAAAGGCAATGATAGACTGGAGTTATGATCTGCTTTCGGAAAATGAAAAAATATTATTTCAGAGGCTTTCAGTATTTACAGGCGGCTGGAACCTGGCGGCGGCAGAGGAGATTTGCTCATGTGACAATATCGAATGTTATGAGGTGATGGACATTCATTCCAATCTGCTTGATAAATCCCTAATCAGCAATGCGGAATCTTCAGGTACGATCAGATTTTATATGCTTGAGTCCATAAGACAATATGCTAAGGAAAAAATGAATTCAGATGAAGATATAAAGCAAAGGCATTTTTATTTCTTCAGCAGTTATGCAGATCAGGAGAAGATGAGAGAGACTTTACCGGATCAGAACAGCCGGGTGAAATTAATGGATGCAGAATCAGACAATATCAGATCAGCCATACAATGGGCAATAGAAAACAAACCGGAAGAGGCAAGCGAGGTTGTATGTAAAATGATAGAATATTGGGATATAAAAGGTTATTTCAAAGAAGCGTTTCAGACATGTCAGAAGATCCTGGATTCGGGAAAATTGAAAGAAAAGTTGTCGAAAGCAAACATCCTTTTTTGCGCAGGTCTTATGGCTCAGAATATGGGAATAGTAAGCGATGCAGAAAAATTAACGAATGACGGGCTTTCTATATTCAGGGAACTTGGTAACAAAGAAGGTATTGGTAGATGCGTTAACATTCTGGGAGTTGCTTCATCTACTGATCCCGGAAGAGGTACAGAGTCCCGTGAATACTACAAAGAAGCAATTACAATATTCAGGGATACAGGTCTTAAAAAAGATTATGCCGTAGCTTTATATAATATGTCTTTCGTGCATTTGAAAGAAGGAGATCCGGAAAAGGCATTGCAGTTAAGGATGGAAGCGCTTGATATTTACAAAGAACTGAATGATACGCACCGAATCGCTTTTCTAATGTCAAGTCTAGGAGTATTCGAGCTCAGAAGAAAGAACTATGAGAAGGCAATATCATACGCTGATGAAAGTCTTGCAGTTTCAATTGACATCGGAGACAAATATTTAAGTTCAATTAATCTGGTAAATCTCGGAAATATATACTCGGAACTAAATAAATATGAAAAAGCAAAAGCATTGCTTAATGAATCAATTGATATATTGAGAGAGTGCGGATACAAAAGCAACATTATTGTCGCACTAATGTTTCTTGGCAATGTATCTGTACAGACAGGCGAATATGAAAATTCAGTTAAATATTATAAAGAATCCGCTCTGACAGGTTATGAAACCGGCAACAGTTATTATCTTGCAAGCAGTTTATATGGACTGGCAACAGCTTACTTCGAGCTTAAGAATTATGAAAAATCGCTGAAGTATTTTTCTTGTGTTAAGAAACTTACCGATGACCGCTATGATCCTATAGGAGAGAAAAGGAAAGAAATTGCGGAGGAAAAAAGAAATAAAATAAAAGAAATACTTGGAGATGAAAAGTTTAACAAATTATTGAGCGAGGCAATGAAGTTCAGTAAAGAGGAGATTAAAAAGCTGTTAATTGAAAATTGATAGTTTAAGGTACAATATTTAATGTACTATATACGATGTTCAATGTAGGGTTTATAATGTTCCGCGTACAATTTTTAAAGATCAATATATTATTTAATAAACTAGTAAATTCATTAATGGCGGACCAGGGATGATTGTATACAAAAATTTTTTATTGAATAATATCTGACTTTAAATGACTCTATTTTAAGAGTAATTTTAATCAAATCAGAAACACGAAAAGGAGGTTAATATTAATATGGATGTAAAATCAATTCTGGCAGCAGATAATATTTTAAGCAATGAAATAAATCCGCAGATCCCTGATTGCGAAGCGTCGTTATGGGATTTCATGGGAACATCAACATATCAGATCTTTGAAGGAATCTCTTCATACAAATCTTTTGAAAGAAATTATGAATCGGATGTACAGGCGGCTTATCAGGCTTATAAGGAAGCGCTTGAGAAAGCACGTTACTGGATCAATTTTTACAAGAGCGGTATGAGTGATAAAACTTTTACAGGTGTGATTAAAACAAAATATATCGGTCCGGCAATTACCGGAAGATCAGGGAGTATAGAGCACGGCGATCACATGTTCTGGGTAAGACAAAAGATCAGAGTCTCGGTTGCTGAAGTAACAAGAAAAATCAGTTATGATCCGGATGACCTGAAACTTCATGAATCCATGCAGACTATACTGCCGCACGGTCCCGATCCTTATCCTGACCCTTCTGAAGTTCATCACAGGGATCAGATAGGCGGAATACCAAATTCAATTTATCATGTTTTTGGCGGTCTGGTAAATACAGGCAGATCATCATTTGAAAAAGTACTTAAGATGACTGAGAAGTTAATGAGGTATGAAGTTACGGACATTACCATAAATGATTTCCTGACTTTTCACAATGCATGTGAAGAATACGAACTGTTCACATTTTCCAAGAACCATGCAGGTGTCAGACTTACAATACCTGATATTTATCAGATGTATGAAGATCTGAAGACCAGTGAAATTCCGGAACTTCATAACGTACCGATGTGATAAAATTAAAATAGAATTATTTCCCCCGCTGAGCCTATTGTTTAATAAATACTAAGTTCTGTACGAAGTAAACTGATAGACCCGGCGGGATGTATTAAATATTTTAAGTTGGAATATTGTTGAAACGAACTGCAAAATAAGCAGGGATTATCTCTCGTAAAAAATTATTAATTAATAAAAGCAGAGAACTATATCCATTATTTTCTCTGCTTTTTTATTTATAAGATAAAAATGAAAGCAGACAATATTCTCTGTTAATTTATAATCATAGCTTACAATATATTCTGATTACAAATCGGATTTGCGGCACAGAATTCAGCTAAATATGATCCTGAACAGGACAGCAATCAAATCAGACCGGCATAAGAACGATCAGACAATATAAAATTGATGCAGGATTATTCTCAAACATAAATCAGACATCTCATCTTAAATTATATAAGCGCTTTAAATTAGTTAATGTCTGCAAAGAGCTTGCCGCTTTGAAATTAAAAGAACATAAAATTATTACAATCAGGAGACAGGGATGTAAAGCTTTCCTTTATACAGCCGGGGATAAAAGGAAAACGGTACAAGAAATGATATTCTTATACCGTATCCGGGAAAAATTTTTTATTATTTATTAATGAATTACAAAAAAGAATAACGGATCATTTTACATCTTTAACCTTTTTATCTGACCTTGTTGCTTTCCAGGTACCGCTGCTGCCCAGATAATTCTTCCATTCGCCTTTTCCTTCAGTATCAGTGAAACTACCTGTAATAGTCCCGACCATTTCAAGCTTGGACATATTTATAAGCTCTCCTTCAGTCACTTTTCCGTTAGTGGCGATGACTGCAGAAATCTTTGTCAGATAGACCACATTATCAATATAGATATTTCCTTTCACCGAAACAGAACCGTCATCTGAGATCACAAGTGTCTTTGCGCATACAACTTTGCCGGCTGTATCATAAAAGTACCAGTCCCAGGCTCCGGAGTAATCGGGAATAGTGTTTGCAGAAGCGCTGCTGATCAGGCTTCCTGAAGTAAAGACAAGCATTAAAAGGAAAGTAAATGCAAGCTGTATTCTTTTAAATTTGGTTTCCATTTTTTCTCCTGTGTTTTTAAGGGTTAGTTTTAAATGCAATAAAATATTTTTTGGATGTATATATAAAGTCTTACGAACCGGAAAGAGAAATGTTATGCGCAGTATAAAAAAATTACAGTATTTTTTTCATATCAAATGACAATGATGACCTATTAAGAAATCTCCTTTGGTATCAATATATTCAGGACTATAATTGATTCTTTCTGTCATTGATTTGTTTTTATGAAGAAGCAATGGCAGCGGAGAATTCCTTTTCCCTGAAAGACTTCAGTAAGAAATGTATTCATTATTTAAATAAAAATAATTAACAGATGCATAATTTCCTGAAGAAATAATTAAATAATATTCTTTAAGCGGGAAGGTGTTTATTAATTATAACAGAATAATCACACAGATCCCGGATGCAGTGAAAATAATGGAATGCTTTAAAATCTGCATGAGCAGCTCACATAAGCTATTTTAAAAATTAACTTGCAAATCAGAAAGGTAAATTTAATATTGAAAAAATTAATTTTAATAAATTTAAACAATATCCGATGAAAACCTCAAATCTTAAAAAATCAGCAATAATATTATTCTGCATCAGTTTGTTTCCGTCTTTTGTTTCAGCGCAGTTTGAATATTTTACCGGCAGCTGGAAAGCATTCAGGCATCAGACACATATGGAGAAACTGACTGAAGATGATGATCATATTGTAAAATATACTGAATCTTTAGAGAACTCTCTCTCAGACAACGGAAAAAATATGCTTGTCGCTTATTCCAGAATGGATCAGATGGGACAGCAGACAATACAATCTTATAATCTGATAAAAGATGTTGAAGGAAATATTACCGGTTCGGATGTGATGAACACTGTTAAATATACGGGTAAGATCACAGGTAACAGCAATGAACAGGTAATTTCTATTTCAGGATATTATGAAAGCGGACCGGGCGGAGAATTCGCAATGGAGTTAATATATCAGAATACAGAATCCGGGAAATTGCTGCAGATGAAACAGTTACTGTCAGTCGGAAGTGAAAATCCGCTGGATCAGACTGACGTTAATAATATGTTCAGCGGGATGGAAATAGAGACGAGACCGGGTACCGGAGATAATGCCGGCATAACATACTGGCAGGTATTGAATTTTAAACCGGTGAATGAATAAATTCTGAATTTATTTAAGCAGAGATTCCATCATTTTACAATGTCGGAATCTCCGCTTTGTCACGCAGATATCCTTCCTTACATCTCAGGAAATGCAATCAAATTTCCCCTGTTCAAGTCTAAGAAGCTATTGTGAAAGTTCTGTTGCGGAAAAAATACTTTGGTAGATCCGGCAACGTCTGATAGGCGAAGTAACTATTCATCTGAATGAATTTAAATTTAAATTCGTATACAGCGGTAAAGTAAATGAGAAGAATTTCCGGGAATCAGAAATTAATATTTCAGAAGCGTTAGAAAATATTTAGTTAGTATTATTTAGAGCATATGAATCTTATAATTTTATAATATGAAATTATTCTGTAATGAATTAAGTGACTGAATGATAGCGGTAAGTTTGTTTTTGAAAAATTATTGACTTTAAAGCCTGACATCCGGTAAATAAATTAGTACGAACTTAAATCAGAGAGGAGGTTTAATTTAATGGACAACAGATCAGAAACTTTTCAAACATACAAAGGGGATTTACCTGAAACGGTGAATCTTGATTTGTTTGAGAAAGGCTGGAATTTAGGGGAAGACGGATACGCAGAACGTTTTTTTGAAGGAGTATCTGAATATTTCTCAGATAAAAGAGGAAATGATCCTGACATTCATGCGGCTTATTTTGCTTATTTAGAAGCGCTGGAAAAAGCACGCAGATGGATAGGATTATTCAATTTCGGTTCAAAAGATAATCCATTTATCGGAGATATTAAAATGGAATACAAAGGACCTGCAATAAAAGGGAAATCATTAATCTTTCCGGGACTGGTTAAATTTCAGGTAAAGCAGAGAATCAAAGTTACAGTTGCCGCTTTAAGTAAAAAACCTTTATATGGCGCTGAGCAAACCATTGACCGTGAAAACCTTCAGACATATTTACCTTTAGGTCCTGCTCCTGAAGGAAATACCATTCCAAGTCTGGGCAGTGTACCGATTTCTATTTACCATATTTATAAAGGATTAATGAATAACGGAAAAGAGACATTCGGATTAGTAAATAATCTTACAAAGAAACTGATGAATTATAATGCATGGGACGGAACACTGAATGAAATCATAAAATTCAGGAGCGGATGTGAGGAATATGAATTCTTTACTTTCTCTCCGTCTTTCGTTGGTGTGAGACTTACTATTCCTTTCATATATGATATGAGAGATGATTTGCATTTGCATTCTGTTCCTCTGTCAGAAGGATTTTCACTGTGAACAGTAAATTCTAAGGCTGAATGATTTCAGAAAATCTGAGAACAGGTTATGCCTAAAATCCTGTGAACTTTATTAATATACAGTCATTCGAAAATACGACCCCATCGGGGTCGTTTTTTATTTAATTAATATAAATTGAACAAAAGTGAACACACAACCACTGCAAAGTTATTTACATAAATTTAACAATCGGAATTTTCAATAACTGCAAACATGCGATCTGAAAGTGTCGTTTATAAATGAAGGGTGTATGGAATACTATGAGAATACATCCGGCAGCTGGCGAGAATACTGAAAATTAATTTCCTTTATAAGAAAATAATATAATAAGATCAAAATTATAATTTTAAATAATTTTATATTTATTTCAGGTTTCAGTTTAATATGAAATCAGCCTGTCCGGCAGCCGGCGAGAGTATTATATGAAAGTATAAAGCCTTAAAAAAATTGAGATAACCCATTCTATTATCGCAGTTTAATGAATTATTTATTTATTTAAACTCATAACTTTATGAAACCGAAAACCATACTTTAAAAACTATAACATAAACAACCTCCTGTTAAAGAAGAAAGTCATCAACCGGAAACTCTTTCTCATTTAAATATGAGTTTACAAATTAAAAATAATATTCAGAAGACAGCTAAGACTCATATGTTAAGGGTAAAATAGAATCTCTTTACAAATTATATCCTCCCATAATTCAGCCATTCAGATAATTAAGAAATTACAATATTCAAAATAATTTATTCTTTTAATCCGAACATTCGGAGAATTCCGATTATGAATAATTTACCCATAAAGTAATTATTATCCATTTCATTTCTGTGAGAATACTAAACCTTTTAAAAACCTCAATTAATTCAAAATAATAACGAAAATTTGAAATTCTGTTCTCTTTTTTAGTGAGAAAACCATATTAAAATATCTTTTGAAATAATATACGGAGACAATAAGTTTGTAAAAAACTTTTATTACAATGATATGAAAAATACAAACTTAAATTTTTTAATTAGAGCGTGCCAATCCCGCGGCTGTTCAGATTTAAGATCAGGAATGCGAATGCGGTCTTCAAGCAGTATAAATTCCGGAACTGATTCTATCCTGCCGGAATGGTAATAATTAAAGAGAAATGAAAATGAGAATTCAAAAATATTTTAAAAAATTAAAATAATTGCAAAATGAAAACCTTAACAAAAATAACGACAGGCATAATCATGCTGCTGAACATGAGTTATGCAAATCAGCTTAGCTACAGGCTTACAGCATCAAACTTCAGGTATTTATCTCCGAGTGTAATGGAGTTTGACATTTATCTTCTTGATAACTCTCTGGAAGATGAAACTCTGATCTATTTTCTCGGGCAGTATTTTTTTACTTTTAACACAGAGGTTGCAAACGGAGGTACATTAGAACTAAAGCTGGTCAGTTCAGCTTTGCCTGAAATAATGAGACCTGTAAAAGTAACTATTTCTTATGATCAACTGAGAATCTCAACCGGAAATGTTTGTCAGGATAACAAAATGCTTCCTGCCATTTCAAAGAAAGATCCCGGGACACTCATCGCAACGCTGAGACTTGAGACTTCAGCTAAGGAATTTTCAAAAGAAAAATTATCATTAAAATGGGATTCAGAAACATTCAAGACAAGAATCGCCGTTAAAGTAAATGATGTGCCTGTAGAAATTACCAAAACAGAAAATCATTTTATAATTTCAGGAGATAAAATAATAAATAACACTGAGATATCACCCGAATTACCAATATATTATTCTCTCTCACAAAACTATCCGAATCCATTTAACCCTGAAACAAAGATAAGATATGAAATTCCTAAGGCTGGTCATGTAAAATTAGCAATATTTGATATCACCGGCAAAGAAATATTAACTGCTGTAAATGAATTAAAATCAGCAGGGGAATATTTCTTTACCTTTTATGGTAATAATTTTGCAAGCGGAATTTATTTTTATAAGCTTTCTTCGGAAGACTTTGTGCAGACAAAGCGAATGTTGCTCATTAAATAGTTACAAATGTCCATATAATAATAATAATTTAAATTAAAAAATATTTTCAAAAATAATCAAACAGGAGAATTAAAAATGAAAAAGCTAAACTACATCAATGTAATTTTCACAGTATTCATCATTGCACTAACAGCAGGATTTAATCTCTATCAGGACATGCCAAAAGACAAAGACCCTTACTCATCCCGTCCGGAAAGAGTAAATGATGTGGATGCGAAAATTAAAAGAGCTACCCAAAATTTTGACGCAGGCAATCATCATGTTTTTGGACAAGCATATTTTACGGACAATTTTGACAGTGCGAATGATACAACATCTTTAAAATCCAGAGGATATAAAGTTTATTACAGAGGCACAGGTCTTCAGGGAATTTCCCCTACCTGGTTTCAGGGAACGAACGTATTCCAATCATACAACGGACCATCAAACGGTTATCTTGCTGCCAACTATCTGGTCGTTAACGGATTAAATAACATTGACAGCTGGCTGGTGCTTCCGAAAAATAATATTGCAGCCGGAGATTCTCTCGTGTTTTACTCCAGATCTAAGGCGGGTTCACCTTTTCCGGATTCAATTAGGGTAATGTATTCGGCAGACGGCGATTCCGTCCCTGAAGCTTTAAGCTGGAATGAACTTGGAAGGTTCAAAGCAAACACTGATGATTACTGGGAAAGAAGAGCTTTTGCTGCGCCTACAAGCGGAGTTAATGGAAGATATGCCATCCGATATTGTATTGCTGATGCCGGACCTGCTTCATCTAACAGTGATTTTATTGGTATCGATGCTTTGTCAATAGAAAGACCTGCTATTAATAATGATATTGCAGCAACGGGGATTTCAGATCCTCCGGGGTATGTTTACCAGCCTGTAAATACAATTGCTCCTAAGGCAATATTCTCAAATACCGGAACCTTTGATCAGACTAATATTCCGGTTACTTTCAGAATAACCGGTCCTGTAAATTATTTAAGCAGTAAGATTATTCCTGTTTTGAATTCCGGTAATTCAATTGAAGTAACTTTTGACAGTTCATTCACACCATTGACAGGAACATACCAGGCATCTGCATACTCATCCTTGTCTTCAGACGGATTCAGGCAAAATGATACAGCTAATATAACGGTAAGGATAAGAGATCTTAATTACGGTTCCGGAGCAGGTTACTATTTTGCGAATTCCACACCGGAAGCAAACTCTGCACCGTCACATCCTCTTTCATTTTTAAAGGATACATTATGCAGTTTCTATCTCATAGTTAACAGAAATAATTTGCAGCCTGCGAATTTCACAGGCAGTCTGGATGACGGATATTTCAGTCTTGGAAATATTCTAAACGGAAAGAAGATCAGGTTCGGAGGAGTAATGTATGATTCAGTTTTCATCAGCACAAACGGCATAGTCGGATTCAAAAAAAATTCTTCTCTTACTTCTTATACTCCCGTAACCGGATCCAATGTATGTCCTGCCTTTTATCCTTTATGGATGGATCTGAATTTCAATGATCCTGATGTTACGGGAAGCGGCTTAAGTTACAGTTTATCCGATAATAAATACCTTGTAATAAATTACATTAAAGCGCCGTTGTTAAACAGTTCTCCCAGTTCAGATGAGTATGTAAGTTTTCAGGTTGCAATTGAACTTGCAGAGCCGGGTTCTGAAACAGATTCAAAATTATCTGTTCAATACTCAGGAGTATTTAATGGCACCGGTATAGGTTTTTATAACAGGTATCTTAATAATACAATTAGTCCAATAAATGCCGGATTGAATGTATCTACAGGCAATGAATTAGTTTACAGATACTCTGTCGAGAATTCAATACAGGTAAACGGACCCTTATTCGCAGACAATCCTGTAACTGTTGAGTATGGACCGGATCCGGCAGAATTAAAAACATTAATTGGGACAGGTCAATTTGCTGCAGCAAACAATACTATACTTCACGGCAGAGTACAGGAGCCGGATGAATTTGGCGCAAATGTTTATGTCTCAATTTCGGATTCATTCCACGTAAGTAAGTTTGATCTGGATGGTAATCTGGTTGAGTCTCAATTTATAACATTAAACGCTCATCCTCTTGCACTTGAGTGTGACTGGTTGGGTAATTTATACATTAGTAAATCCGGAGGAGGTGTTGCAAAGTATGACAGGTCAAGCGGTATTTTATCTGAAAACTTCATAAGCGGTATTCAGGCTGTCAGTATAAACGCAGATCCATATAATGATTCAGTATTATATATTTCAGATACTGTGACTCAAAAAGTTATAAAGTATAATTCTTTCACAGGGAATGCTGTGAATTCAAATTTCATTGCTGATTTAAAAGCCTACGATCTGGAAATATTTGAAGACTATATTTATGCATGCACGGGACCTGAAAATGAACTCATATCATATCACAAAAGTAATGGTGATCTCATTTCAAAAACTCAGATAAGTGATTCAAACCGTGTCAAGAATATTTATTCCCTTTTTGCCTCAGGAGATTCATTATTGTATTTTATTTCAACTGTTGATACGCTTATAACAGTTGGTGATACAACTGTGAAAGTTGCGAAACAGAATCTAACGGGTATTAATGCAAATGATCCGAATTTCAATCAGCGCGTCATTCCTGTTGTAGTAGTTGTATGTTTAAAATGGACAGCCATAGTTGGGGTAGTTACATATGTTGGATATTTGATTTTGGGCACAACTGAAGCTGTAATCCAAACAGTGAAACTTACACCTAAAGTTGCAGCAATGCGAAAACTCGAAAACTACATGAATGAAGACGGCAAATTCGGAATTGATTATCAGTATAAATCCGGAGAGTGCATTCCCGAAATACACAGAAGAAATCCGGGTAAAAGACTTGAACTTAAAGTATTCGTAGGCGGGTTTTACAATCCTGAAACAGATAAAATGATTCCGGATTTTGTAAAAGTAAATCTAAGAAAAAGTTTGCCACCATATGATATAATTGACAGGGCTGTAGGAAAAGTCGATGAAAACGGTAATGCATCACTTTTATTTAGAAACGCAGTAGATGGGGAAAATTATTACTTAGAGCTAATACATAAAAGCTCTGTCGATACATGGAGTGCAAAGCCGGATAGTTTTTCAACAGGTGTAATGTCTTATGATTTTACGGATGAAAAATCTAAGGCATATGGAAATAATCAGTTTAAAATTGATGATTCACCTGAAAGATACGGAATGTATTGGGGGGATATTAATAAAGATGGTTTTGCGGATGTCATAGATCTGGTTATGGTTTATAATGATAATGCCCTGTTTAAACAGGGATACCTGAATACTGATCTTAACGGAGACAATTATGTTGACCTTATAGATGTACTTTTCTCATACACAGCTGCCTGTAATTTTATAGTTGAAATACATCCGTAAACAATAACAACTTTGATCCTGCCGCCGGCAATCACCGGCGGTTTTTTTTATATAATTCAATAAGTTCATCTGTCTTTTCTGTAATCCAGGTTCTGTTGTACAATAAGCCTGATTTCTGAAATTCTTTTCTGAATATTTCAGCATTTGCTTTTTTATTACCGGCTTTAATGCTTATTAATACTGAATAAGCTTTAATGAACATTCTCATTTGTTCCTTGACTGTTTCAGGAGTTTCATTGTTTTTATCAATAAAATGTTTTAAAGCATCAATAGCAGAAATACATTCTTCAAGGTAGTTAAGCTCATAAAACAATTTTAATTTCATAAGCCTCACATCAATGATAAATACCTTGTGGATGTTTCTGACCTTAGAAAGGTATTCAAGGGAACTGTGAAAGTCTTTTTTATGGAAATAAAGATAGGCATACGAATAATTCCTGATATCTTCAGATTCCTCCTGATTCAGCTTGCTTATATTATTATTTATAAGTGATTCTATAAATTCTGCTTTACCGCTTTCAGGTGAAAAATGCAGAATGTTCCTGAAATCCGTAGCCTGAAGAAATTCGTCCGGGCGCGGAGCATAAGCATTCAGATCAAGCATCAGCAGATAATTGTCCAAGGTCTCATTTCGGAATTTACTGTTCCCCTTGTTGCTTAGGTTAATTGCAAATTTTATAAGATAAAACAGAATGATAAATTTTTCATAGTGTTCAAGATGCTTTAAATTAGCGAGAAATATCTTTTTCAGCCCAAAATAATTTGATTCAACATCCGGTTCTTTTGTAATTTTAAAAATATAATAATAAAAGGAAACAACACTGCTGTTTAAAATTCCGAAATCATGAACGTTTGAAACGAATTTATCCATATCAATACATTCTTTTATCCTTTCGAAAACATCTTCCTGCCGGGATTTAAAATTATTAAACTCAAGATGGCTTTGCTCACCCATCATCCATATAAAATCTATCATGAATTGAATAACTACTGACTCATCAAACTTATGCCTGCTTCTTATGGCATTTGGAATTTTCTCGGCTTCTGTGTAAATATTTATTTTCATTTCTTCCAGCATCCTGATTTTCATAAACAGATCTCTGTCCATAGAAATCTCCGGCTGAATTATCTTTTCAATCTGATTAATCTGACGCAAAGCACTGTCAAACAGTTTCCTTTCATAAAATTCCTTACATAGCAACATTAAAGATTCTGTCTCATTTTTGTCAAGTGCTGTATGTTTTAGAAAACTTTCCGCCTCCTTGGTTAAGTCATATATATAATTTGAAAGCTTTCTTGGATTGTATTTTTCTCCTGTAAAAAGTTTTTTAAAAATATTCTCATTTGTGAATTCCAGTGAGTCATACTGAGGATGGAATTTTTGCAGAAGCTTCAGGAATGACTGCACGTTTCTTCTTGAAACTGTAAGATTTGACTGAAGGAATTTTCCGAATGATTTAATTTCAACTTCGGAAAAGGTTCTAAGGATTTCAATCAGGCGTGTTTCTTTCATATTTTAAAACTAATTCTTTTTTATAAAATAATCAAACCTAAGTATCCTGCTTACGGATCAATGTACATGACAAATAATCTCCCCGGCAAAGACTTAGATGTTGTTTCCGGGACACAGATAAAACTTAATAAAAGAGGGAATTAGGAACAGGCATACTCAACCGCATACTTAAATGCTGTGAGGAATACATTCTCGCCGAAAGATCTAAAGATCATATTCATTCTGAGCTTATGCATATATAAAGGAAAACAGAATTTGTGATGCAATAAAATTTTACTGATTATCAGCCGGAATTTCTGAAATGAACTGGAAACAATGACTGAAGTAAATAGTAAAGATTTAGAGTTTATTCCGGATCTTTTTAAATTTATGTATTTTATAAATTTAAATATGCAAATAAAGCCGGTAAGAATTCAGGTCAAGGATTGATTGCCGGCAAGAATTTTTTTAAAAAAAATCGGAATAAATTCTCTAACCTGACAATGTTGTCCAAAACATGTTTGGAAGCTGTTTTTTTCTGATAAATTATTTCGGATTCGAAACAATTATGTTTTTTTAAAAACAAACCCGCCTG
>CAZLOL010000042.1:0-18091 GCA_964561045.1 uncultured Ignavibacteriaceae bacterium
GCTCCGAGAGATATGGTATCGAGAGCAATCATAAGTGAGATAAGAGAAGGAAGAGGTATTAGAGGAAGTGACGGAACTGATTATGTTTATCTTGACGTGTCTCATCTCGGAAAGAAAGTCATCGACGAAAAGCTTCCGGAGATAACAGGCTTTGCCAGAACTTATCTCGGGGTAGAACCTACAAAAGAGCCGATACCAATTCAGCCTACTGCTCATTATGCAATGGGGGGAATACCGACAAATGTTAACTGTGAAGTTTTGATGAATGAAAAAGGAGACATTGTTCAGGGACTTTATGCTGCAGGTGAGTGTGCGTGCGTTTCAGTTCACGGAGCAAACAGGCTCGGCACAAATTCACTGCTTGATCTTGTTGTATTCGGCAGACGAGGCGGAAAAGCTATCGGAGAGTTTCTGAAGACTGCATCATTTACTGAGGTTCATGAAAAGGATGATGAAAGAAGCAGGGAAATGATCTCAAAGCTTCTGGAAAGCAACGGTACTGAGAAGATAGTGAATATCAGAACCGAACTGCAGAATACAATGATGGAAGACTGCGGAGTATTCAGAACAAAGGAAAATCTTGAAAAGATGATAGCGAAGCTATCAGAACTGAAAGAGAGATTTAAGAATGCTGCGATTCAGGACAAGAGTAAAGTTTTCAATACTGATCTTGTAGAAGCGCTTGAGCTTGATAATCTGCTGAAGACAGCAGAAGCTACTGTTTACGGAGCGTATGCCAGAACAGAAAGCAGGGGCGCTCATACAAGGGAAGATTTTCCGTCGAGAAATGATCAGGAATGGATGAAGCATACTTTTGCATTTGAAAGAAAAGGTTCTGAACCGGAATTAAAATACAAGCCTGTTGTGATCACAAAGCATCAGCCAATGGAAAGAAAATACTGATCAATTATCAATTATTAATTATCAATTTTCAATTATCAATGATCAAAAGTATTTACTTTTTTAAAATAATATTTGTAATGGCATTATTGCTGCTGTTTCATCACAAAGTGTACGGACAGTTTGAAAATTTAAATGTCAAGCTAGGTGAATATAAATTTAAAACAAGATATGACACTTCTAATTATCTGACTACTCTGAGGATATATAAAGATGATGAAACAATTTATAAGAGTTCTTCCGAAGAGAGAATATCGGATATTAAAGAATACGATCTGAATAATGACGGAATGAAAGAGATACTCATTGAAACTTACAGCGGAGGCGCTCATTGCTGTACAAGTCTGATCCTCGGAAAATTTGAAAATGATAAATTTAAATTATCAGATACAATTTTCTGGGGGAATTCTTATTTCAGCGTTGAGGATCTGAACGGGGACGGGAAGCTTGAAATTAACGGCGCCAATGACATGTTCGCCTATGCTTTCACAAACTATGCAGAGACAAGATTTCCTTTACTGATATACGGCTTTAGAGGTAACAAATTTGTAAACATAACATCCGATTATAAAGACATGATAGGGAGGCAGCTAGATGAAATTATTCAGGAGCTTAAAACCTATTATGATACCGGTTTCAAATGTCCGGAGGCAGATGAAGATACATTTAATACAGATGCAGGAACTGTAAAGACATTGCTTGCAGTCATAGTTGCGGATTACTATCTGCTCGGTGAAGTATATAAAGGATATGAACTGGTGGATTCCTGGTATAAGTGTCCGGACAGGGACAAATACAAACTAATTTTACAAAATGATTTCAAACTGAAATAAAAAAAATATTATGGATGTACAATTAAAAATTTTAAGATATAATCCCGAGAACGACAAAGAGCCGTATTTTCAGAACTTTACGGTGAAAAATGTAAATGATGACTGGCGGCTTCTGGATATACTTCACGAAATAAAATGGAATCAGGACGGAACACTTACATTCAGGAGATCATGCGCTCACGGGATCTGCGGAAGTGATGCTATGAAAGTAAACGGAAAGAACCGGCTGGCATGCGCTCTTTTGCTTAAAGACATTAATACAAAAAAGGTTATAACCATTGAGCCGATTCCTTCACTGCCGATCATAAAAGACCTGGTAGTGGACATGACAACATTTTTTGAAAAGTACGAAGTAGTAAAACCATATCTAATCAATAACACTCCTCCTCCTCCAAACCGTGAACGTCTTCAGTCTAATGAAGATGCGGAAAAATTGTTCGAATCCGCGAAGTGCATACTCTGCGCATGCTGCACAACGAGCTGCCCTTCTACCTGGACAAATGAAAATTATATCGGTCCTGCTGCTATGCTTAAGGCATACAGGTTTGTATATGATACCCGTGACGAAGGCGCAGACGAGAGACTCGACATACTTGACACTCCCGACGGGATATGGAGATGTCACACTATATTTAACTGTATAGAAGCATGTCCTAAAGAGATAAATATCACATGGCATTTATCGCAGCTGAAGAAAAGAATTACAGGAAGAGAGATGTAATGATTTCATAACACATATAACAAAAAACTATACCGTTTTAATTGCCGGGTCTTTCATAAGATACAATTGTAAAATCATCGAAATAAGCCGGAGAAAGAGTATCAGACAGCCAGGTATATACTGATAATTCAGCAGGTGAACTATCTGTTGCATAAAAATCATACTGCAGTAATTCCCATCCATCCTTATCCATTTCAGAAGCACTTGTTATACAGTCACTAATTGATCCGTACGCGAACTGGTTTTGGGGGTTATCAACAACCAAACATCCGTTATGATCTGGATTATTTCTCCAGACAAGAAATTGATAGCGATTACCTTTCTTCACCTGAATTTTAAATACGGGACCAAAAGGATTTGACTTATCAAGTTTGAATGAATACCTGCCTGAGCGGGCAAGTTCATTACTCCTGGTCCTGACTCCTTCAAAAAGGATATGGGTAGATTTATCATTTATTAAAGTATCGTTTAAAAATTCTTTAGACAAAAAACCGGAATTATCTAAGGATAAGTTCTCAGCATCACATAATATTTTACGAGCAACAATAGATTTTTTACCCTTGAGTGCGTAAAACAAAATATCTTCAGAAGCGTTTTGATATTTCATTATAACAAGTCTGTTCTTACCGCTCCATGTAGGATAGTAATCAAAATTTACATCATCTATTCCAATAATATCAGAAAACTGATTACGTATATTTGCTGTATATAATTGCATGGGTATTTCATTTTTATAAAAGACAAGATAAGATCTATCCGTAGGATTAATATTTGAGTTAAATGGAACTTTCAGCTGTTCAGATGCTTCCAAAGAAAATATCAGTTCTTTATCTTTATTTTGTACTTTATATTTTTCAAGTTCACGGGATAAATTTATTTCCGGATTATTTATTGTGGAAAAAGATGCAACAACTATTTTTGAACAAGAGTAAAAGAATATTATCAGAATAACCGGTTTTAAAGCAATACTGAATTTATATTTTTGAATTTTATTGCTGATGTATAAAAATCCTATTGAGACAAATACAGCAAAAAACGGCAGAAGAATTAATAAATTTCTGACAATCATAACATTAAATGAGGAAACATAAATAATGTATATCAGCATGGTAATAAACAGACCTGACAATACCCATTTTTTTTTCATTAGAACCACAGCAACTCCAACAATTGCAAACAGAAAAATAAGCAATGAAATAATGGAGCTTTTAGAAAATAGAGCATAAATTACATACTCAATAATTTTTGAAAAATGGTCAAAACCTGATTGCACTGTATGTCCGTATTGGCCGCCGGAATACACATTTTTTGAATAGTTTATGTCAAAGATAAATTGTTTAAACTCAAATATCGCTCCGGGTGTTGTTATTATAAATCCGATAAAGAAAGATCCCGAAAGAAGAAATATGAAACCGGCTGCATTTTTTAAACCCTCCCTGTTAAATTTTAAATCGCTTAGAATAAAAATAAGTATATATAAACATACAATCGCACCAGGATATTTTGTCCCGGCAGCAATACCCGCAAATAAAGAACTGAAAATTATCTTATTTCTTTTACTGATATTAAGAAATAGAAACAAAGTTGAGAGAGCTGCAAACTGAACTAAAATACAATCAGATACAGACCATCTGGAATGATAACCGAACTCAAATGATGAGCATACCACTAACCCGGCAATCAATGAAGCAAAATAATTTTTTGTGATCTTTTTTGATAACAGATAAACCCAAATTACCGTAAGGGACGATATAAACACAAAAATACATCTTATATAATGATAGAAATTCTGATCTGTAAAAAGTGTTTTGGGATCAGCAATACCATAAAAAGCTTTATAAATTCCCGCGGCTATTGTAACGATATAATAACAAAATGAAGGATATAAATATATATGTGGCAAGAAAACTCCGGTTTCTAAAGTTTCAACTGCTGAATTTATAAAAACCCAGTCATCCCAATGCATTCCAAATTTAACTCCTAAAACTCCGTTGAAAACTAAAAATAAATACAGGATTACCGGAGTTATAGCTATGAGAAATTTATTATTATTTTTTTCATCCAAATACGGTTTTTTTACTTTTTATATAAAATAAAAGTTACAGATAAAAATAACAAACAAATAAGAATTTAACCCTTGTCTAATAATGCAGATTAACAGATAAGTTTGTCAATGATTGTTATAACATTCATTTTTAAAACACTAAGTCTTTTACAATTTCAGATGAATGATGAAATAAAATTCTCCTTATTTCTTGCTTTCCGTATTTTGTGTTTTCATTATAGAAAATATTATACTGACAGTAATAATCATTCCAATAACAATCAGAGAAATGAAAGTAGGTATTTTATAAATATCAACTATCATCATTTTAGTACCCACGAACATAAGAATTACCGCAAGAGCAAGAGGCAGATAAACAAACCTGTGAACAATATTAGAGAGCGCAAAATACAGAGATCTTAATCCGAGTATTGCAAAGACATTCGATGTATAAACAATAAACTGATCCTGTGTGATTGCAAGAATAGCAGGAATACTGTCAACAGCAAATATCAGATCGGTGGTTTCGACAAGTATCAATACAAGAAACAAAGGAGTGGCAAATCTTTTTCCGTTCTCTTTTATAAAGAATTTATCGTCGTGAAGATCATTGGTAACGGGATAAATTTTCTTAAAGAATCTGATCACCGGATTCTTTTCCGGGTCCATCTTTTTTTCTTTCTGCGTGATCATTTTATATCCTGTATAGATCAGGAACGCTCCGAAAATATAGATCGTCCAGTGAAACTGCTGGATCAGAGCAACCCCTGCGAAAATAAAAATTATTCTCATCACAAGAGCACCGAGTATTCCCCAGAAGAGAACCCTGTGCTGATACTTTGAAGGTATCTTGAAGTAAGAGAATATAATTACGAACACAAAAATATTATCTACCGATAAGGATTTTTCGATAAGATATCCCGTAAGAAATTCAACGGCTTTCTGTTCGCCAAACTGATAATAAATAATACCGTTAAAAGTAAGCGCAAGAGTGATCCATACAAGAGACCAGATAAGAGCTTCCTTTACACTTACTTCGTGAGCCTTCCTGTGAAATACACCAAGATCAAGTGCAAGCATTATTAAGACAAAAACATTGAAACCGATCCAGAACATAATTTCTACTGACATATTTACTGTTTTATTTTTTTAGATTCTTTAAGTTGCTTCTATAATTGAATACAATATAATAATCGTTACAGTATTAATTGAGTCTTCTGTCTTTCAGAATGTTTTTTATGTTTCCTGGTATCTTTCCGGATTTCGGAATATTTATCTTTCTAAATAAACTGAAACAAATCCTCAGCAAATCATTTTTAATAAATATTATTTTCTCAGAGTACAATACAAGATATCTTCAGAAGCGTCATAATATTTCATTATGATAATTCTGTCTTCCCCGCACCAGGTTGGATAATAATCAAAATTTATATCTTCGATCCCAATCACTTCAGTAAACTGATCTCTTTTATTTGCTTTATATAACTGGAAAGGAACTTCATTCTTGTAAAAAACAAGATATGACCTTTCAGAAGGATTAACTTCTGTATTTTTCGGGACTTTAAGTCGTGATGAAACTTTTGAAGACAATATAAACTCTTTATCACTATTTGCTTTCATATACTTTTCAATTTCGCGTGCTGAATTGATCCTGGATTTATTTTTAATTGTTAATGAAGCTGCAATTACATGTGTGCATGAATAAATCAGCATTAAAAAAATTAGTAATCTGAAAACATATCCCGATTTATAGTTAGATATACTTTTACTTATAAAATCAAAACCTAATCCGGCAAGTACTGCAAAGAAAGGCAGCACATAAAGTAAATTTCTGACGATCATAACTCTGAATGAGGAAACATAAATAACATAAATAAGCATGGTCAGAAACAATCCGTTAAGAAACCATTTTTTCCTAATTAATACAGAAGCTATTCCGGTGAGAGCAAAAAGAAAAATCAGCATTGATATCAGTGGATTTTTTGAAAATAATGTAAACATAACATATTCTCCGATCTTCATAAAATGATCAAACCCTGCAACCACTGTATGCCCATAATGACCGTTCGAATAAACACCGTTCTGAAAGATCATATTACCTTTTAGTATATTGTATTCAATTATGGCACCCGGTGTTGTTATGAAAAATCCGGCCGAAAAAAATATCAGCAGATAAAGTATGTACTTTACAGCTGTTTTTATGTTTTCCTTTTTAAATTTTATATCACTCAAAATAAATATAAGTATGCTCAGGCAGGCTATTCCTGCGGTATATTTTGTTCCTGCAGCTATGCCTGAAACCAACGAGCTGAAAACAATCTTGTTTCTGTAGCTGATATTGAGAAATAAAATCAATACAGAGAGGGTTACGAATTGTACGGCAATGCAGTCGGAAACAGCCCATCTGGAATGATAACTAAACTCAAATGAAGAACAAATTATTAAGCCGGCAATCAATGCAGCCGGATAATTTTTAGTGATCCTTTTGGTTAAAAGATAGACCCATATAACTGTCAGTGAAGATATAAAAATAAAGATACATCTTACAAAATGATAAAAATTATTATTGGAAATAAGAGTTGCCGCATCATCTATTCCGAAAATAATCTTGTAAACGCTTGCGGCTGCCAAAACAATATAATAACAAAAAGAAGGATAAATATAATTGTGAGGTAAGAAAACTCCGCTGTTTAATGATTCGCACGCCGGGGCAATAAACAACCATTCGTCCCAGTGATTTCCGAATTTTACACCTAAAACTCCGTTGATAATTAAATATGTAAATAGTACAAAAGGAGTTACTGCTGTAAGAAATTTATGATTTTTTAAATCTTCCAAAAATATTCCGGAAATTTTTTCATTGCTTGAAATTAAATCAAAAAAAATTTGCTGACAGTAAATGTTCTACAAGATCATTCCTGCAGAAGTCAGTTCATCAGAGAATAAACAATAATATTAGTACCCATTTTAAATGCTTCTTCTCTTTTTTCGGGTGGATCCTGATGTTCTTTGGTATCAGCCCAGCCGTCTGATATGTTAGTTTCATAAGTATAATAGACACAGAGTCTTCCATTATAATAAATACCTGATCCCTGAGGCGGTTTCTGATCGTGTTCATGGATTTTAGGCAAACCGTTTGGGAAACTGAACTGTGAGTTGTAAATTTTATGATTGAACGGAAGTTCTTTAAGTTCTTCTCCCGGAAATATTTTTTTAATCTCACGCTTAAAGGCAACGTCCATACCGTAGTCATCATCAGCATAAAGAAATCCTCCTGACTCGCAGTATTTTCTAAGCCTGGCCGTTTCAGCCGGCGAAAATTCTATATTGCCATGACCGGTAATAAGTATAAAAGGGTAATTAAAGATATCATCCGAGGCAACATCAACGGAATAAAATTTCGGTTCGTCAACATCAATGGTAGTATTTTTTTTCAGATATTCCATCATATTCACTTCTGCAGAAGGATCATTATACCAGTCACCTCCTCCGGAATATTTCAGCCGCGCAATTTTAAATGGTGATGAGTTTTTATTGATACCGTCTGACTGGGAAAATACTGGTGAAGTAAAAAACAAAAAGACTATTGCTAAAAAAAATATATTCATTGATTTAATTTTTAATAAAATAGCAACTTGTACTTATACTAAAAACACTAAAAATAAAATCTATATGATATTTGTTAGCTTTATAGAAGGACTAAACCGGCAAGAATATTTGATGTAAAAACTGATTTTCTAAATTATGATTTTGTAATTCCTTAAATACAGGATTAAATAAATTAAAATATTTTACCTTAACTTAAGTTTATGAAACGAATCGGATTCGGGGAGTGTGTATTAATTGAATGTTAATTAAATCATCTTATTTACTGTTTAGAATGCAAAATCATATCCGATTTTAAAATATTTAGCGATATACTGCAGGTTCTCTCCGTTCATATTCACAACAAGATAAGCGCTGCTTCCTGCAAAAAATTCATATTGCAAGATTGAATTCCATAACGCCTGGTCTGAAATGTTATCTCTTTGTAAATATGATCTGAGGAAAAGTTTCGGCATAACCTTCCAGTTCAAACCGGTATTGATGATAGTTCTTTTCTCATAATTGTCGTTGTAAAAGTTTATGCTTGCATTTAATGAAAGTCTTTCAAAAAGGAAAATATTTCCGCTAATGGAAGGATTTTCAAAGAATGTTCCGAAATAAGGACCGAAATAATATCCCAGACTGAAAAAATTTGGTCCGAAGTAAAAATTTGCATTATATGACTGGGCAGTATTAGTATAAGTCTGCACTTCATTATTTTCATTGTAACCATCCGGTCTGTTGTATTCAAAATACTGATTGAACCTAAGCCATTCGGCTACCTTGAAATTAGTATTTACAGACCAGTAGTTCTGAAAATTAAATCCTGAAGGAAAAGACTCATCAGTCTTCAGAGTGCTTAATTTATAATATGAGCCGTTTATGTTTATATCGCTGAAATATTTTCTGTCAAAAACAAAATTGTATCCGCCTGAAATATTTAAACCGTCATAGTTATTCGGAAGACCTGTGCTGAAATTAAAATAAGTGGATGCAAAAAATCCGGGATTAACCCTGTTGTAGCTGATGTCGGCATAAGGTCCGCCGGCATCATTATACTGATAAAATCCGTGTAAATAATAGGCTGTTCCCTGAGAGGGCTGACCCGGAATGGAAGAAGTCGCGCTGTTTGCGAACTGTGCTCTGAATCTAAGCGGATTATTCGGAAACCTGTAAGTACCGTCTAGACTCAGTACATCTTCATTGTAACCGGTTACAAAGTTTTTTGAATGAATAAAAAGAGAACCGATATTGATATCCTTGAAATTCATATTTGGCCGGAAAATAAAGAAATTTCTTCTTTCTCCGTATTCATTGAGATCATCAACGAAAACAGCGCCGGCTTTCAATACATCGCTTCTATAGGAATAATTAAATCCGTATTTAATATCTTCAATAGCCCTGGTATAAAATAAATTAATCGGAGTCCTGAACAGATCAAGATCTTTGCTGAAGAAAGTTCTTTTCTCCTGAAGATAGATCGGCTGAGCATATAAGTTAAATCTGAAAGGATCGGCTTCGAGTGTGGATTCATCGGGATTAAATGTCGCTTTGAGTTTATGTTTATCCATGCTAATGTTCACGTCACCGCCAAGAAGAATAGTATCTCCCTGTTCCGTATTATAACTCTGTCCTACAAGAAAAGGTAATACATTAAAATTCAGGTTCAGTTTTTCTTCGAAAGGGGTTGTCAGGTCAAATTTGTATGTGTTTTTTACTGAAAGCAGCTCACTATCCGGAATTAAAGAATAATAATAATAATTTCCGTCTTCAGTATAAGAGAACATCTGAACGTCGACACCGATTTGTTTTTTATTTTTATTCTGTAATTTATCTACCGGAATTCTTACCTCGGTCTGAATGTGACCCGGTTTACCGTCTTTCGGCTCTTCCAGGATCTTCGACTTCACATCCCAGACCCAGTCCCATTCTGAAGACTGATTTTTCTGATTATAGATCACAGCATCTCTCTGATTGTTCAGAAAGCTGAACGAAAAAAAGTAACCGTTCTGATTTTTATTTTCCAGATCAAGCAGTATGAAGAATTCATTTTCATCTTCAGTGCTTCTGTCGCGTGTCAGAGATTTAGAGATTATTTTTCCTTTTGGATAATAATCAAAACCGAAATATATCGCATCTTTTGTCTGTTTTATAAAAACGGTAGTGCTGTCGTAGGTTTTATCTTCGGATTTTGGAATGAATTTATAAAAATTTGTAAAAACTTTTGCACCGCTCCACTCGTTCAAATTCAATTTTCCGTCAACTGCAGGACTCTGAATTTTTACGCTTTGGGCCTGAGAATAAACCAGTTCAGCCAGAACAAATGAAAAAATTAATACCAAAAAGGTAAAGTAATTTTTCATGATATTTCAAAATTAAGATTTTTAAAAAATGAACTCTTTAAAATAATCAAAGAACTTTCAGGGTTGTCAAGCGGGGGAAATTTTAAACTTTTATTAAAGACGAGTTTAAATTGAAAAGGTTTCAAAACGCAGAAAAAAATACTTTATATAAAAACTGATCAGAACAGGATATATCCGGATTTTTTTATAAAAACAAACGGGCATACAACGAATAATAATTTTTTCCGCTGTTTACCCGCTTAAAGATTTTAAGCAAGAAAGTATAATTCAAACAGAACTTTACTTATTTGGCTGAGGTGTGACTCTTAAATATGGTTTTACTTTTACAAAACCTTTTGGAAATTTTTTTACGGCATCTTCATCACTGATTGAATTAACAATAATACAATCATCTCCGTCAGTCCAGTTAACGGGAGTTGCAACACTGTGACTTGCAGTCAGCTGAAGCGAATCTATTGCGCGGAGAATCTCAAAAAAATTCCTGCCGGTTGACGCAGGATATGTAAGAGTCAGTTTAACTTTTTTATCCGGACCTATCACAAAAACAGAACGTACAGTAAGTTTATCATCGGCATTAGGATGTATCATGTCATACAAGGATGAAACATACTTATCATCATCAGCGATCATAGGGAAATTTACAGTAGTGTTCTGGGTTTCATTAATATCTTTGATCCAGTCACCATGGGAATCCAGCGGGTCAACGCTTAATCCAATAACCTTTACATTTCTTTTATCAAACTCATCTTTCAGTTTTGCAACCATTCCAAGCTCTGTAGTACAAACGGGTGTAAAATCTGCTGGATGTGAGAACAACACTCCCCATTTATCACCGAGCCATTCGTGAAATGTGATCTCGCCCTCAGTTGTCTTTGCACTGAAATTCGGAGCAGTGTCTCCCAGTCTTATTGCTGCCATAACAAATATTTTTTTAATTAATAAATTATGTTTATATAAAATAATACAATTAATAAATACTTTCAGTGTAAATTTTATAAATCATATCTGAAGGAAAAATGTTTACGGGTTTGTTTTTATGCTGAGCTGCTTTCACCATTACTTCAGCAACTGTTTCCGCATCTATAGCCCTGTATTTTTTTAGCGGACCCTGAAGCAAAGGAGCAAGCAATCTCATTAAGAAAATTCCCGCTTTTTCTCCGGGACGGGATTCATTCCTTTCTCCGGCAAGAATTGAAGGTCTGAAAATATTTGTTGTGTCATATCCCAGTTTTATGACAGCTTCTTCAAGTTCTCCTTTTATTTTTAGGTAAAAGTTACCGGAATTTTTATCCGCTCCGATTGAAGATATCAGAGAAAATGTTTTTGCTCCGTTGTTCTTACACAATTTCGCCAGATTATAGACATAATTGAAATCAACCTTATAGAATTCTTCTTTCGATCCCGCTTTTTTCATAGTTGTTCCCAGACAGCAGAAGATATCATCCGCTTTGAATTCATTTTTGTGATGAGAAATCTTATCGTAATTTATTATTAACTGATATAGTTTTTCATTTTCAGTTTCAGTCTTTTTCCTAACCGGAATGATGATCTTATCATAAACATTATCCTTCAAAAGTATATTTAAACAGAATTTACCTATTAAGCCGGTCGAACCTGCAAGCAGTGCACTTTTCATTTGGTGGGTTTTTATATTAAATTATATTATTTATTTTAAAAACACTTTGGATAAATTTATCACACAGTATTTTAAAAATTTTAACTGATCTTTAATAAGGAGATTTTCAATGAACATTATCATAAAGGAAAGTCTGGACAAAGCGCAGTTACAGGTC
Organism: uncultured Ignavibacteriaceae bacterium; assembly: GCA_964561045.1. Lineage (GTDB taxonomy): Bacteria > Bacteroidota > Ignavibacteria > Tepidaquicellales > Tepidaquicellaceae > JAGPCH01. The sequence continues at coordinate 12,240 of CAZLOL010000042.1, forward strand.
TCAAAACTAAGAAAAGCAAATTCAAGATTCATTTACATCAGTCTGATCGCAAGTGTGCTTGCTACTTTGTTAGCCGGCTTTACAGCCGTTAACGGCAAGCCTATAGCCGGTCAGGGTCCGGGTGCGTGGGCATGGACATGCGGAGTAGTAGCCATATTTACTGCGACTGCGACAGTTTTTACAGGACTTCATAAACAGCTTACCGTTCCGGAGCGTTTGGCTAAAGCTACTGAATGTGTGGGTAAATTAAAATCAATTCTAATAAGTCTTGAAAAATCCGATTTGAAAGATTCTGATAAAGATGCCATTTTGAATGAATACAAAAAAATAGTTGAAGTGTACAGTGAATTCATTATCTGAAAACAATGAATGAGCATTCTTCTATTAATTTGTCAATAAATAAATCTGTTTGATCCTTTTCCTGTTACCTGCACTAATATTTTAAAACATATTATTTTTGTTATGTTAATTATAGAATGATACAATTGAACCAAAGTATAATTTTTTACGTTAGTTTTATTAAAGTATTAAAAATAAATGAATCCAAAAGTAATTATGACAGCAGTTGTTTTAATGTTACTCACCATATTATCCTGTACAAGACACACTGTAACAAATAATTCAATAAGCGGTAACAATGATTCTCTCAGTACCGGAAAAAAAAACAATACACAGGAGTTTGAAATTATCAAAAGTGACGAAGAATGGAAAAAGCAGCTTACGGAACTGCAGTATATTGTAACAAGAAAGAAAGGCACAGAGAGGGCTTTTGATAATGAATATTATGATAATCATAGAGCCGGAAAATATTTATGTGTATGCTGTGATCTTGTATTGTTCAGCTCGGATACAAAATTCGAATCGGGAACGGGCTGGCCGAGTTTTTATGCTCCTTTCAGTGAAAAAAATATTCTGATTGAAAATGATAACTCTCACGGTATGAGCAGGGATGAGGTAGTTTGCAGCAGATGCGGATCTCATCTCGGTCATGTATTCGATGATGGTCCGGAACCTACCGGATTAAGATACTGCATTAATTCCGCATCTCTTATATTTATGGAAAAGTAACAGCTGTAATAAAGTGATTCTGAAAGATCAGCATTTGAAATAAGAGATTGTTTAATTATACATTCAGAATACCAATAAAATAATTTTCAATTGCATTTAAAATTAAAATTATTTTTCGGATTTTGTCATCACACAAATCAAATTTCAGATGTCAGAACCGTTACTAAATTTAATTATTACAATTTCAAAGATAGCTGTTGTTGAGGCAATTTTACTTACGGGAGTTGCATATTCAGTGTATGCGGAAAGAAGAGTCTCCGCATTTATACAAAACAGGATAGGTCCGAACAGGGTTGGACCGGCGGGTTTATTGCAGCCTTTGGTGGATGCCGTTAAACTTTTATTGAAAGAAGATATTGTTCCCGAAAAGGCAAACCGATTCATACATTCGCTTGCTCCTGCGATTTCAATAATTGTATCACTTTCGACTTTTGCAGTAATACCATTTGGAGATACGATCACAATTGGCGGAAGGGTTATTCAGCTTCAGATAGCCGATGTGAATATAGGAATATTGTATTTTCTTGCCATGACTTCACTTGGAGTCTATGGAGTAACTTTGAGCGGATGGTCATCAAATAATAAATATTCTCTTCTCGGCGGTCTCCGTTCTTCAGCGCAAATGATCAGTTATGAACTTTCAATGGGACTTGCTGTAATTGCGATTATATTAATGAACGGATCTCTGGAACTTGATACAATGGTACATAATCAGGCAGGGTGGAAATGGAATATAATTTTACAGCCATTAGGTTTTTTAATATTTTTAGTTTCAGCATTTGCAGAAACCAACCGTACTCCGTTTGATCTGCCGGAAGCCGAGCAGGAGCTCGTAGGCGGATATCATACTGAATATTCAAGTATGAAATTCGCTCTGTTTTTCCTGGCGGAATATGCAAATGTGATAGTATCATCCGCAATGATCACAACTTTATATCTCGGCGGATGGCAGTTCCCGTATTTACAAGACTTCGGATTACCCCCAATGTTAGTCAGTATATTACAAGTCTTAACATTTGCCTCAAAAGTAATTTTAATGGTTTTATTTTTTATCTGGGTCAGATGGACAGTGCCAAGATTCCGTTATGACCAGCTTATGAACCTCGGATGGAAGGTAATGCTTCCGCTCGGGATACTAAACCTTTTAATTACGGCAATTGTCATTTTATTTTTGAAATCCTGAGAAATATCAAAAACTCTTACTCTTAAAGGAAAATTTTTAAATTTAAAATTAAATTAAAATTGAAAAAGATAATTTTTGCAATTCTGCTTTTAATTGTTCTTCCGGTAAAGTCATTCAGCCAGTACTTTAATGATTTCAGCAAACCGGACCTGGACAATAACGAAATTCAGCTTAGCAAGCTTCTCGAAAAAGGACCGGTAATGATCTCATTCTGGGCAACCTGGTGCGCTCCCTGCAAAGAAGAAATGAAAAAGATGCAGCCTATATATGAAAAATATAAAGATCAGGGATTTACTTATCTTGCTATAAATCAGGACAATCAGAAATCTATTTCGAAGGTAAAAGCATTTATTAATTCAAATAATTACACATTCCCTGTTGTACTGGACCTGGACAAGCATATATTTGAAGATTATCTCGGAGTAGGATTACCATATTCTCTCATAATAGATAAGAACAAGAATGTCATCGCCAAGCATCTGGGATATATTACAGGTGATGAAGTAAAGATAGAAAAAGAGATAAAGGATGCTTTGAGCGGAAACGATGAAAAGGACATTAAGGAAGAAAAAAAATGAATTTGATTTAATAAATTAGAAACGGGAAAAGGTAAGTATTTTGAGAATAAAATATTTAATTCTTACAGTAATAATTTTTTACAGCTCTGTTTCTTACGGACAAACAGATCTGAAAGTAGAAGCAGCTGTAAGTAATTTACTGAGATACGGAAACGGCTATCAGTATACAGGCAGCATAAAAAATCCTAAAGAATACTTTGAGAATCTTACTGATGCAAGGTTTAAGATCAACGGAGTAACATTCGGACTTCGATATAATCTCAGTGATTCCATAGAATACGGACTTAACTTCAAAGGTATTGACAAAAGGTTTGTTGAGTATAATCATGAATCCGGAATTTCACTAAGAGCCGGTAATTTCTGGGAGATCATATCAAGAGGGATGGCTTTGAATCTTTTTGAAGACAGAACACTTTTTTACGATACCGGTATGGACGGCGTAAGACTGACCTATGAGAAACTCTTTCAATATAAAAATCCATTAAGAGTCAAAGCGCAGCTAATAGGCGGAAATATTAATTTCCGAGATTATCTCAATCCTGACAGAGTTGAAAACTATAAAATAAGAAATGCTTATTTAAGAGTAACTCCATTGAAACCGCTGACAATTGGTTTAAACTATGTTTATTCTAAAGGAGAGCTTCCTGAAGAAGGGTTCCTGACTTACGTAAATACAGACATTCCGGAAGCCTTTATAAACATTAATTATCCCGACTTTCAGTTTTATGCAGATTATGCACATAAGACATCGATTATAACACCGAATGAAATTTATCCAGATCCAAATACCGCTTTCGGCGATGGATTTTATTCATCCTTTTCTTATTCTGCCGGACGTTTTGGTCTGACAATGGAATATAAGAATTATGCTTTTGACATTACGCTTCCTGACAACAGGAGCAACACGCGCCCATCGCGAATGCTGCCCTATCAGAATCCGCCGACCGCACAAAGAGAAAATACTTCGGTCCTGACTTCGAGAAATCCCCACATTGTGAATTTCAATGACGAGGTGGGAGGACAGATCGATCTTGTTTATTCACCAAATGACAAACTTAGCTTTAATTTAAACACAAGTTTCGCATCCGCACATTATCAGTATGAAGATATAGATGAATCATCAGTAATATCTTATCAAAGAATTGACAGAAGCGATGCATGGCTGCCTGATTTTAATACTGCATTTTCACCTTTCTGGGAAATTTATTTTGAGGCAGAAGATTATGCAACCGAGAAGATCTACGCAAAATTAGCTTTGTCAATACAGGATAATCAAATTTACAATCAGATAAACCCTTCCAGTTCAGAGATAATTAAAGCGACAACTGTACCTCTTGAGTTCAGATATTCATTTACAGAAAAATACAGCCTGACCTTTATTAGCGAGACACAGTGGGCAAGCAATTCCATAAGGACAGGTGATAAGAATTATATGAATCAGTATAATTCGCTTACATTTTCAAGTTCACCAAAGCTGAATTTTACAGTTAGTTCTGAATTCACAAATGATGACGAAGAGCCGACAGGAAAAGAATCATGGTTTACTGTGGATGCATCATACAAATTGAATGAATCAAATACGTTTGGACTGTCTTATGGATCCGAAAGAGGAGGACTGAAATGTACAAACGGGATATGCAGGTTTGTTCAGCCGTTTGAAGGATTCAGGGTGTTGATTTCTACACAGTATTAAAGTTCGTTGAGTAGTTGAGTAGTAGAGTTTGTTGAGTTTGTTGAGTTATTGAATTTGTAGAGTTTGTAAATTATTAAAAATAAGTTTAATTATTTTATAATATAAAATTTTACAAACTTAAAGAACTTTATAAACTTTAAGAACTTTATAAACTTTAAGAACTTTATAAACTTTATAAACTTTAAGAACTTATTAAATTTTTTAATATCAATATGAAAAAATTAATTTTTATAATTCCGATATTATTATTGTCAGTTTTCATTTATTCATGTGAAAGTAATGACAGTCCTGTAACCAATAGTACTCCTGCACCAGTTGTTCCTTTACTATTAACTCCGGCAAACAATTCAACAATTTCAACCTTGCAGCCCAGTTTCGACTGGCAGGACTTTCCAAACACAATGAGTTACAGTTTACAGGTATCTGCCGATTCGGATTTTACAGCAATTATTCTCGATACAAACGGACTGACATTGTCTTATTGTAATGCACCCGATAATATATTAAACGACAGTGATTCTTATTACTGGAGAGTAAATGCTTTTCTTGCCTCAGATACAACAGCCTGGTCTTCAACATATTCTTTTTCTACTTCTCTGGAATCTATCAATGCGACCAATAAAGTACTAATTGAACTTTTTACAAATACAAGCTGCATACCATGCGTGGAAGCAAACACTTATCTTGATGAGATCTATAATTTAAACGGAGTAACGAGCAATGATGCTAATGTTGTAATATTAAGATATCATACAACTCTCTTTGCCAATGATCCGTTTTATCTTTATAATACAACTGACAACAATGCCAGAATGACATTTTATCCTAACTCTGCAATTGTAAATCCAAGAACTTACTTGCTGGGAACATTCATTGGAAATTTTTCTTCAGCTGCATGGACAAACAAAATAAACGAGAAGCTTGCCGACACAAGAACATATGCGATTAAATTAACCAATACTTATGATTCAGTTACAAGAAGCGGTAATATAAATGTAAAGATAAAACAAATTTCAGGCACCGTTTTTAATGATCTTGTCTATCAGATCGCTGTATCTGAAAATGAAATTCAGTATAATGCACCAAACGGCGAAACAGTTTTTGATAATACTTTCAGAGATTTTTTAACTCCGAATACCGGTATGCCATTCACAATCAGTCCGGGACAGACAAACAGCTATGATCAAAGTTATAATTTAGATAATGCAATAAATCAGGATCATGCAGATATAACTGTCTTTATTCAGAGAAATAATAATACCGGCAAGGATGTATTAGCAGTGGAGATGGTAAAGGTTAAATAGGTATTAAGTATTGGGTATTAGGTATT
>CAZLOL010000042.1:18191-21143 GCA_964561045.1 uncultured Ignavibacteriaceae bacterium
TCTATAATCATTATATTTTTCATTTAACTATTTCAATGATGAAAAATGAAAACTTATATGATTGTATTCTTATGTATTCAAACACTCGCTGCTGTTCCTCTTATTTCTCAGACAGAAACTCCGGACATATTTAATGATACGACTGATCTCAGAAGAACACTCAACGAAGAAATACTTCTTGAAGAGAGAGAAGCGGATGAAGAAGAATCTGATCTTCTGGATGTTCTGGATAATTTAAAAAGAAATCCTTATGATCTGAATATAGTAACCCTTTCTCAGCTTGAAAGCCTGCCATTCATGAATTCAGTAATTGCAAAAAATATTATTGAATACCGTAAAACAAATAAAGTTTTTAAGTCTAAAAGAGTTTTGCTGAAAATTGAAGGAATATCTATGGAACTGTATGAAAAAATAAAGATATATTTAATAGTTAAGCAGGCATCCAGGGACATTCTGATCGATGAAAGTGGACGGGTGTTTACGTCAAAAGAACTCATCAGGAAACCCGATCTTCTAAGCCGGTTAAGATCAAGAGTGCTTCAGGATCTTCAGCCCAAGGAAGGATATCTTGACAAAAAATATGAAGGATCCAGATTAAAACTTTGCAATCAGTTAAATGCAAAACTATTAAAACCCGGATACAAACTCGAAGGCAATATAACACTTGAAAAAGACGCCGGTGAAAAAAATTTAACAGATTTTACATCGGCATTTCTGGAAGTAAGCGATGTCAAGTTCATAAAAAAATTCATTGCCGGAGATTACACTTTGAATTTCGGGCAGGGACTGGCAATGTGGAGTCTGCAGGCATTTTCAAAAGGAATTGATGCGGTCAATCCTATAAAGAAAAAAGGAAAGGGAACTGACGGTTACGGGTCGGTGAACGAAGTGCAGTTTTTCCGAGGAGGTTCTGCTGCAATCAATTTGAACAATTTAAATTTTTATATTTTTTATTCCGATAATTATTATGATGCATCGTCCAATATTTCAAAGGATAATATTTCAGGTTTTTATTATGACGGATATCACAGAACAACTTCGGAAATTCAAAGAAAAAATTCCATTAAAGAAAAATTAGCAGGAAGCAGAGCAGCATTTCTGAAAGGAAGTCTGCATCTCGGAGCAACTTACTGGACAAGCAGTTTCTCTAAACCTGTAATTCCTGATTCAATAAAAAAACTTTTTAAATTTTCAGGCACAAGGGCAGATATGATCGGAGTTGATTATGATTTCATATTAAAGAACATGAACTTTTACGGTGAGTTTGCAAGGTCTCAGTCAGGGGCTTTAGCGAATATAAACGGGCTTCAGTTCACTTTCTTTAAAATAGCTGATCTGCTTTTCTCATACAGAAACTATCCTGAAGACTTTGCTCCGTTGCATTCTTTCGGCTTCAGCGAGAAAGGTGAAACATACAATGAACGAGGGTTTTATGCAGGGATAACCTTTCGTCCGATAAAAAGTCTGATAGTGAACAGTTACTTCGATCAGTATAAATTTCCTTACAGAACATACTTCAATCCAGTTCCGACATCAGGAAATGATTTTCTTGCGAATGCGGAATGGCGGGCAGCAAAAGGATTAGTGGTAAATCTGAAATATAAAAATGAGAATAAGGAAGAGTCCCGGACAATTAATGACGAGTTTGGAAGATCAGTAAGAAAAATTGATAACAGGAATCAGCTTAATGTCAGAACCGGGTTTATTTATCAATCCTCAAACAACTTCAGGTTCAGATGCAGATTTGAATACGTAAATGTTGACTATCAATATTTCGGAGATAATACTAAAGGTTACCTTTTTTATTCAGATATAAGAATCATTCCGGCTCCGGGACTGGTATTGGACACCAGATTCATTTTTTTTGATACAGACAATTATGACAGCAGGATCTATGAATTTGAAAGTGACATACAGGGAGTAATGTCAAACATCGCGCTTTATGGAAAAGGACGAAGATGGTATTTATTACTTAAGTACAAGCCGGTTTCATTTTTAATTCTTTCTGCTAAATATGCTGAAACATATTTAAGCGGTGTAAAGAGCATTGGAAGCGGAAGTGATAAAATAAGCGGTGATATGAATAACAGGCTGTCAGCAGGATTAGAGCTGGGATTTTAATATGAAGACATATAATAATACAAATCAGAAATTTTAAAAACTAAAAATTTAGAATTATGAAGATTGAATTGCTTGAACCGGGAAATTATTATCATATTTATAACCGGGGAAATAATCGCGAGAATATTTTTTTTGAACATGGAAACTATCTGCATTTTTTAAATTTATTTGACAAGTATATAAATTTAATATCTACGACATTTGCATATTGTTTATTAAAGGATCACTTTCATTTCTTAGTAAGGATAAATAGGGAGAAAGAACTTGCTAAGAAATTTATATCTGATAAAAGGAAAATTTCATTACCATTTTCAAATCTTTTCAATTCTTATGCTAAAAGTATAAATTTAAACTACGGAAGAAAAAGCAGTCTATTTCAGGAAAGGTTTAAGAGAAAATTAATTGTTACAAATGAAGAATTGAAAGATGTCATTTTTTTTATTCATAATAATCCTGTAAATCACAAATTAATTAATAATTATGAAAAATATCCTTATAGTTCATATAAAGCAATTCTGAGTGAGAAAGAAACCAAAATTTCAAGAAAAGAAGTGCTTGAGATCTTCGATGGCAGGGGAAATTTTATTGAATACCATAAAAATCGAACAAACCAATCAGATTCCTTCCTGAAAGAATTAGAAGATTCAGATTTTAAATAATCTGAGCCTGAAAAATTTTTCATGTTTTCTTTGAGATTGGATATGAACCTTTCTGGTGGGAAGTTAACGTGTGAGGTTGGGAAGTAAACTTGTGAGGTTGGGAAGTTAACCTGTGAAGTTGGAAGTTAAACTGTGAGGCTGGCGGTTAACCTGTGAGGTTGGCAGAGAACCT
>CAZLOL010000043.1:0-20851 GCA_964561045.1 uncultured Ignavibacteriaceae bacterium
TATCAACCAAGCAACAGAAAAAGAAAAAACAAGCACGGTTTCAGGGAAAGAATGGCTACCAAGAACGGACGAAAGGTATTAGCCAGGAGAAGAGCCAAAGGCAGAAAAAAACTAACCGTGAGCGATGAATTTGTAAGACATCCATAGAAATTTGCTTTTCTGAATGGATAAAAGTGAGGATCAATCTAACCATGATTTTAGATTAAGAAAAGATGAAATTATAAGAGGACATGATTCGTATTTTAAAATAATTAAAGATTCAAATACAGTATCTGCGGAATTTCTGAAAGCTTTTGTTAATAAACCAGATTCAGATTCAGTTGATTTCACTAAGAGCCCGCTTTTTACTCACAATGTAAAAGTGGGCTTTATTATTGCAAAGAAAAAGATTAGTAAAGCTAATTTCAGAAACAGGATAAAAAGACTTCTAAAAGAATCATACAGACTCAACCGGAACAGTTCCGGTCTGCTCTACTTAAAACTTAATATTCTGTTTACTTTGAATGATAAAGGTTATGCTTATTTTAGAGATAATCGTGATGCAGGATTGGACTTTGTATATAATGATATGAGGAATCTTCTGGGAAAAATTAAAAATAAATTTATTACTACTAATAATTAAATGAGTTTTGCAGCAATTTTATTAATAAAATTTTATCAGAAATTCCTTTCCTCCATTTTGCAGGGTTCCTGCAGGCATTATCCTACTTGTTCAAATTACGGAATTGAAGCATTCAGTAAGCACGGATTTTTCAAAGGGTTTTATTTAACTCTGTTAAGGATATTAAAATGTAATCCTTTCTTTAAAGGCGGATTCGATCCTGTCCCCGAGAGTAAAGTCTGTACTCATAATTTAAAAACTATAAATAAAATTTAAGCACTAACAAATACTAAATGGATAAAAGATCAATACTTGGATTTATATTAATCGGAATTGTACTGATGATATGGCTTTACTGGAATTCAGCAAATCAACAAAAAATCTCACAGGTAAATAAACAAAAATCTGATTCTGGAAAAATTATAGAACAGAGCAAACCTGACTTAAAGGATTCTGATATACAAAAAAAATCAGCTGTTGAAATTCCATCAGATTCTCTTAAGAATGATTCTTTAATAATGAAATTCGGAAAAACTTTCGCACCAAAAGCTATTGGTGCAGGAAATTCTGAACCTGAGAAAGTTATTATTCTGGAGAATGATAATGTTCAGATGGAATTCAGTAATTACGGCGGAGGATTAAAGAAATATACACTTAAAAAGTATGAGACCTGGGATAAGAAACCTTTACAGCTAGTTGACTGGAAAAAAGGAAAAGAGCTCCATTTATTATTTTCTTCTAAAGAAGGAAAACTGATAAACACAAAAGACCTGATATTTGAATCTGCATATCCTGAATGGAAAAATATTAATCTGAATTCTGACAGCAGTTACAAACTGGTTTATAAGTTATACCTGTCAGCTGACAGTTCTGAAAGCATTTCAAAGACATACAGTTTCTATAATGATCTATACGAATTTGATGTGACTTATGAATTTAATAACCCCGGTAAATTTATATCCGATAACAAGTATCAGGTTGTCTGGGAGTCTTCGCTTAATCTTACTGAATACAGAAGCGATCAGGAAGCAACTTTTGCCGAAGCCTTTGCATATATGGGAGGTGAACTTGAAACTCTTGATGCAGCAAGTATTGACGAGGAATACAAAGGTGATTTCAATGGAAATACAGATTATGTTAGCCTGAGAACCAAGTATTTCGGACTGTTTATAATTCCGAAAGACAGGAAAGGAGACGGTGCATTTATGAGCGGATATAGAGAAAACCTGAAAGATAAAGGTGCCCGCGAGAATTATACGCTTGCTGTAAAGATGGATATCAAAAATGAGAAACTGGAAAGTTCTTCTTTTATGATTCTTCTTACCCCTCTTGACTATAATATTCTGAAAAAATATGAAATGGATCTGGAGAAAACTCTTAGATTCTCACTGGATTTTATTGTTAGACCTATTGCTCAGTACATTATTCTTCCCGTTTTTCTTTTCCTGCATAGTTTTATTCCAAGCTGGGGATTAGTGATTATTATTTTTGCTTTACTGATGAAAATTGTATTGAATCCGCTGACAAAAACTCAGATGAATTCGATGAAAAAAATGTCACAGCTCAATCCAAAAATCACTGCAATCAGGGAAAAATATAAAGATGATCCGGTAAAGGCAAACCAGCAGATAATGAAATTATATAAGGAGGAAAAGATCAATCCCGCGGGCGGATGTCTCCCTATGCTGCTTCAGCTGCCTATTTTGTATGCTCTGTTCGGTGTATTTAATTCAACTATAGAATTAAGAAATGAAAGTTTTTTGTGGATCAAAGATCTTTCATCTCCTGATGTGATCCTAAATCTTCCTTTTACAATTCCGATTTTCGGAATAAGTCAGGTTTCCGGACTTGCGCTTGCAATGGGTGTAACAATGTTCATACAGCAAAAGATGACTATTACAGATCCGAAACAGAAAGCAATGGTTTATATAATGCCTGTAATGCTTACATTATTGTTCTTCAGCTTTCCCGCAGGTTTGAATCTGTATTATTTTATGTTTAACTTGTTCTCAATAACTCAGCAGTGGTGGACGAATAAGAAAAATCCAAAAGCCGGAACAGAAGTTGTTACTGTAAATTCAAGCGGGAAAAGCAATTCTTTCAATAAGAATCTGCCTGTAAAATCAAAAAAATAATCTGAAATTGGATTTAACGGATCCAAAAAAAATTATTATTGTACAAATCGGAAAGATCGGGGATATGATCCTTACTACTCCCCTCTTTACCGGAATTAAAAAACTCTTTCCGAAATCGAAACTAACCGTACTTGCGGGAAGAATAAACAAGGACATTCCTTTAAATCACCATTCCGTAGATGAGGTTCTAATCTATAAGAAGAATCTGACTTCGGATATTTTTCTTATCTATTCAGCCTTAAGGAAAGCAGATCTCTGGATTGATACAAATGATAATTATTCTAGAACATCGGAATTTCTGACGAAGATATTCAAACCAAAACTATCAATGGGATTTAATTTTGAGAAGAAAATTTTTGATATTTCTTTGAATGAATACCGTAAGGGAAATCATGCTGTGGATATTAACCTTAGCCCTCTTTATCATTTTTACGGTTCCAATGAACGAATATTTATAAAACCTGAATTCGCCATTCCTGCTGAAATTCAAAGCAGAATAGAATCTATACTGTCAAATGCTTCTTTTAAAAAAGTACTTATAAATGTTTCAGCAGGTGATAAAAGCAGGTATATTAAAAATGATAAATGGGTCGGCTTCATTAATATGATCAGTGATTCATCAAAGTATAGCTTTTACCTGACCGGACTTACTAAAGATATCGACAAAATTAATTATATACTCAGTAATACCAAAGAGTTAAATATTAAGTATGTGAATACATCGAATATATTAGAAACAGCTGAATTGATAAATAGATGCGATTATATTATTACAGCAGACACATCAATAGTTCATATATGCTCCGTTTTCAACAAACCGGTAGTAGCTGTTTATCCAGATGTAAAATGGAATCTCGAAAAATTTTTGCCTTTATCCGATAATAATCAGATTGTTGTTTCGGGAAAAGATAACTCTATTGATGATGTGAAAGCAGATGAAATTGTAAATGCTTTTAACAGATTAATAACTGGTGGAAATGCCGAGAGTCGAACTCGGGTCCGAAAAGAAGACCATTAAAACGTCTACATATTTATTCTGCTCTTTGTGATTTTACAGTTTACCTGTCGGCAGACTAACTTAGTAAACTGCTATTCTGATTTAGTTTCATTCGAAGTACTCAGACAATACTCCAAACTATCTTATCTAATATGACGCTTTAACAACTCCGATAAGAGGAAACTGTCTAAGCGAGGTTGCTTATTTTATTAAGCAGCCATAGCGTAGTTATTTTCTACGTTGTTGTTTTTTATTGTTTTCTACCTTTTTAAAGTGCTGGCAGGAACACTATATGCAGTTCTAACCATCTTTCTTCCCGTCGAAACCGTTGCATTCCCGGGAAACTATAAAGAACAATAACAGTCCTATGCTGTTTTTATGTTTGAAGATTTTGAAGTTACATTTGATTTTATATCAGATTTTATTTCTTTAACTTCCTCATTAGCGTCATTATTAACGCCTTTGTCAGTATATAAAATCCCTACCGGGACTACAACACAATATCCGAAAATCAGCAGTATCGGCGCTACTACTGTCGGCAGGAACCCGTCAACAGAATTTGCTGACATGAAAAAATATCCTAATATAATAATTGCGATTCCTATTCCAATAATTGTATAATTTTTCGAGGTCATAGCAAAATGAAGATGGCTCATTTCTCTCTTGTGCTTTTTAGTTCTTACTGACTGGATGTTTTGCTGTTTTGTCTTTGCCATTTATAATTACTTTTTGATTTTAGATAATTCGTTATAATAATTTGAAATGCTTAAAATGCCTTTATGGAAACTGTCCAGACTAAAATGCTCATCAGGGGAATGTATATTATCATCGGGTAATCCGAAACCAAGTAAAATTACAGGTGCATTAAGCAAAGATTGAAAAGTACTTACTACCGGAATAGACCCGCCTTCTCTTGTAAACAATGGAGTCTTACCGAAACCCTTTTTCATTGCTTCGACAGCAGCATCCATTGCAGGTGAATCAATCGGTGTGATGGCTCCTTTTCCACCGTGAAGAGATTTCACTGTAACTTTTACCGTTTTAGGACTTATCTTTTTAACATATTCCGTAAATATTTTTTCAATTTTTTCTGGCTCTTGATTAGGAACAAGCCTCATCGAGATCTTTGCTGCTGCCCTGGATGGTAAAACTGTTTTTGCTCCTTCTCCCTGAAATCCTCCCCATATACCGTTGCAATCAAGTGTCGGTCGTGCGGAAGCTCTTTCAAGCGTTGAATAACCATCTTCACCAAACGTCTCTTCAATTTCAAGTGACTCTTTATATTTCTTTTCATCAAAAGGCAATTTTGTATATTCAATCCTCTCTTTTTCTGTTAATGGAAGTACATCATCATAAAATCCGTCAATCAGTATCTTACCTTGATCATCTTTCAGCTTACAGATAATATGTGCTAATGCATTTATTGGGTTATCTACTGCTCCTCCGTAAGAACCTGAATGCAGATCCCTGTTTGGTCCGGTCACCTCTACCTGCATATATGCTAATCCCCTGAGACCATAACATATTGACGGAACATCTTTATCGAACATTCCTGTATCTGAAATGACCACATAATCACATTTCAGTATTTCCTTATTGGATTCAATAAAAGAATCAAGATTTACACTTCCAATCTCTTCTTCACCTTCAATAATGATTTTGATATTTACAGGTAAAGATTTATTATTTATTAAATGAGACTGAATACTCTTCAAATGAATGAACACCTGCCCTTTATCATCTGCAGCACCGCGAGCGAATATTTTACCATCTTTGACAGTAGGGGTAAACGGTGGATCCGTCCAGAGTTCTATTGGGTCAACAGGCTGAACATCGTAATGCCCATATATAAGTAATATTGGAAGTTCCTTTCCTGCATGAAGCCAGTCCCCGTAAACTATTGGATGTCCCTTAGTTTCAAGTATCCTTACGTTTTCCAGTCCAATAGTTTTCATTTCATTCTCAATAAAACTGGCACAATCTCTGACATCATTCTTGTTTTCAGGATTTGTGCTTATAGAAGGAATCTTAAGAAATTCTTTTAATTCATCAACAAATTTATCCTTATTGCTTTCAATGTATTTTAAAACTTTTTCCATATGATTAGAAATAAAAATGCGATTTAATTAAATCGCATTAATTTAATGATTTAATTTTCAACTTTAAATTTATTATTGTTTCTGCTCCAGCCTGTTAAGATCATCCTGTGCGCTTTTGTTGCCCGGATCAATTTCCAAAGCACGTTTAAAGCTTGCCTTTGCATCATCAATTTTGTTCAATGCTTCCTCGGATCTAGCTTTCCATAACCAGGACTGAAAATACGAGTTATCGATGTTATTTACTGTATTAAAAACATTAATTGCATCTTCATACGCCTGTAAAGAGTAGAAACACAGGCCTTTGTAAACATATGCAGCGATCTGTCTGCTTCCTAATGCAATTGATTTATCAAAATTCACTATGGCTTTAGAATAATTTTTCTGATTGAACTGAGCAACTCCGATGTGATAAAAGATTTCATCATTTGTACTGTCGGATAACATAGCTTCATTGAAACTCTCAAAAGCCTTATCTGTATTATTCAAATTCAGGTAAATTTGTGCAAGTTTTATGTAATCTTCAGTATCAAATAGATTTTTAGGGACTTTGCTAAAATCATCAAGCGCTTTTTGATATTCCTGTTTGTCATTATATACATACGCAAGATATTTATATGCGGAAGAAAGATCAGCATCCGGATTATTCTTCACAACATTATCAAGAATCTCAAGCGCTTCATCGTATTTCTTCTGACCATATTTTACTTTTGCCCTGTAAGTTTCCCCTTCAATTGATCCGGGCTGAAGTTTACCGTATTTATCGAATGCAACCATTGCATCATCATAATTTTCATTGAAATACAATAATCGACCCATCTCAAGATAAGCGTCAGCAAAATTTGGATTTGCCTGAACTGATTTTTTATACTCTTCTAAAGCATCGTTGTACTTTTTTTCCCTGAAATAAACCTGACCTAAACCGAAATGCGCTTCAGCATTTGAAGACTGAAGTTTAATAGCAGAATTATAATTGTCTACCGCCGGTTTAAATGCTCTTCTGTAATAATAAGCAGTGCCCAATCCTACATAGACTTTAGGATCTTCTTTTGTTATAGTCTTTGCAAATGTCAGAACAGTAATTGCTTCATCGATTTTTCCTGCTACCGTATAATTTTTTGCCTGTGCCAGCAGAACATCCACGTTCTCCGGTTCTTCTTTCAGAGCTCTCTTAAAATATGTATCGGCTTTATTATAATCTTTCTTCTTACTGTAAAGATTACCCATAGTCATTAAAGCTCCTACTCCTTCATTATCCTTCGACAGAGCTTTTGATAGATTTGACTCAGCATCCTTTAAAGAACCGGTATTCAATAATGCCAAACCATAATAGTAATATCCATCATAGCTGTCATCTGATTTTACTAGGTTTTTTAAAATGTTAACAGCACTTACATAATCCCCCTTTTTCGCAGCATTTATGCCTGCATCGATATTCTGAGAAAATGCTTTAGAAACAAAAAATATTGATAAAATTATTAAGAAAATATTTCTTAAGGTTATATTCATTTTATTTGATTAATGTTTAGTATTTTATAATTAATTTAATTGAATAGTTCTAACAGGCTGTGTAATTGGGACCAGGCTGTTTTTTAGCACTATTTTCTGACCGTCATTTCTAATTAAAAATGTAATAAATCCTGTTGAAAGCTTTATATCCAATTCAGTAGTTAAGATGTAAATAGTTCTTCTATATGGGTATTTTGCATTATATAAAAGTCCCTGATGAAATTCAGTGTAATCTTCCTGAACACCGTTATCTCTGATTTTAGATACTCTTAATGTATTTACAGTTGTATCTATGGTATCCTGAAGACCTTTTGACAGCCAGTTCATAGATATAATACCGATAGCGTTCTCATTCTCACGGATCGAATTTAATATCTGAACAGAAGTAGAACAAATCTGGGCAGAATTTGAGTACTGACTGTTTTTTAATACGCTATCTTGAAAATATTTATTAGTAGCAGAATTTTTTCTCTGTATGAATAACTTAATATTATTGTTAGGTCCTTTAAAAAATTTTTTTACATCAGAATTCTGTTCCACATTCTGAGATTTAATATCTGTCCAGTATTTATATTCTCCGGAAAATATATTCCTTAAATCTTCTGAAGTAATTCTTACAACGGGATTTTTAACATTGACTATGAATCCTATTCCGTCAATTGCAAGAGGGTATTCCTTCAATTCCAGCTTGTTCCTCTTTAAAACAGCTTTTTCCTCTTCATTTACATTCCTGGAAACAACGATTAACTTTGTATCACCATTAATAAGATCAACAATAGCATTTGTAGTAGGAACACTTTTCATTTTAATTTTTGCTTCGGGATTCAGCCTCTCAAATTCAGTGATCTCCGCTTTCATAAGCGGTTCCACATTTTCATCAACAACTATTGACATTTCTCCCGTGGTTGAGACAGATTTTATTTCATCGAAATTACATCCGGATATAATTAAAGTAAAAATAAAAACACAATATATTAATATGATCTTAGCCATTATTTATTTAATAACTTTTCTTTCTCTTCAAGAAGTTTAGATCTCTTTTCTTCCAGTTTTGACTGTTTAATTTTAGAAAATGAGTTGATAAATCTGTAAACTCCGTATATCATCAGAACTACTGAAAACATTAATTTTGAAGAATCCATTTTTCCTGGAAATAGAACTCCTGTAATTAGGAGTAATCCGAATATGAAAGTTAATGCTGCGGTTCCGAAATTAATTATTATTGACACATTCATTATCTTTATACCTCTCCGATTAAAATTCCTTTGTCATCAAATGAAAAATCAGATTTTGGTTTTTGATCTTCTTGAATGCTTAAGATGATTTGACTGAACAACTTGATTGATTATTAAGAAATCTGATACCTCTTTTATTCTAAAATATAAATAATTTCACTGTAAAATTTTATTTTTTTACAGCCGGACTTTTTATAAAATCCAAATAAAAATTAAATTAAGGACTAAGTTCATTCGTCGAAATAAAGAACATTGCAAATTAGATCTTACTTACAGATAATATATATTTTCAATGCTTCGATATTCAGACTAACATAGACTAATAAAACTCAAAGAAGATTTTACTCTGCTTATTCGTCGCTTTTTTCTTCGCTGTCTTCAGTTTTCTTTTTGTCTTTAGCGTTTAAAGTAAAACTAAACGGAACGCTAACCCAGCATTTTACCGGCTGACCACCCTGTAAAGCGGGAGTGAATTGCAGGTTCATTACCTTGTCTGAAACCTCATCACGGAATACTTCAGGTCCGCTTATACCTCCTACTTTAATAACTGAACCGTCTGTACCAACCAGTACTTTTGCAACAACTCTTCCTTCCATTCCTGATTGTCTGGCGATTTCGGGATATCTCATTGATCCTTTAACTGATCCAAGATTTACAGCTACAGGAGCTTTTTCAACTTCAAACTGCTGGAAAACATCTTTCTTTTTTTCTTCTTTCTTTTCAACTTTTTCTTCTACTTTCTTTTCTTCAACTTTTCCGGAAAATTCAGTAGCAGTTACTTTAGAAGGATCATCTGTTCCTGTCGATGCTACAGGAAGTTTAACTTCCTCAAGCTCTTTCTGATTTTTTAACTGGACCTCTTCTGTAATAAGCTTTTTTGCTACAGGCTCAGGCGCTAATGCTGATAGGTCTTTCAGAGCAACATCCTTTGGCAATTCAATAGGTACTTCATCAATCGGAGGAGGAACGTCCAGATCTGCTAATGTAATTTCCCTGTTCTGATTTTCTTTATCTCTGGCTTCCTTTTCCTTTGCCCAGAGTATATAAGCAAGGCTTGAAACAGAAAGAATTGTAGCTAAAATTATTGCAACTATTAAGCCTCTGGTTAAAAACTTCTGATAAAGTCTTTTTAATTCAGGAGCTCCGTACTTCATCTTCTTGTTTATTTGTTCGAAGACTTCGTAACTGTTATCTATTGTGTTTGACATTTCAACCTCCCGGTTTTAGGATTATTAAAATTGTTTAACTTTATTACTATTATAAAGAGAATAAGTTCCGTTAAATTTTTCCGTAACTTAAATTAAAAATTTCAGAAATTAAAGTTATTTAATATCAATGAATACAATTGAGTAATTATCTTTTCGGACCAAAATACGGCAGCACGCCTATCGGATTGTTAAAATATTTTTTCACCATGTCATCAGTAGAATTTACCATGAGTTTGTTTGAAACTGTTTCCTGTTGTTCAGCTTCATCATTTCCAACTAATTGTATGAATTCCTCTGAATTTTCCTGTTCAAGTATTACCTTTTTTTCCACAACATTTGATTTGTCAGGTCTTTCATAAAAAGAAACATAACTTCTCGGGATAATTTGTTTATCCGGTATTTGAAAATCATAACTTGTATAGACACCTGAAACAGGAATTATTTTAGGATCAACAATAAACCTCTCTCTTTCTTCAATGTAGTATCTTCCGCTGACAAGATTATATAAATTTGATGCCAGCATTCTTTTATATTCATCCTTTGTATATTCTCTTGTGTTTTTAAAATCTTCCGGCGCAAAAGCAATTGTTCTTCCTGAATATCCTTTAGTTGCAAGCACTAATGTTCCAATTGGACAATCACCGAATAATTTTTTTGCATCTTCGTGTTTCATTCTTATACAACCATGAGATGATGGTCTTACTCCCAGATGGCTGTAATAACCTGTACCATCAATTGAATGAAATCCTATGCCCTGATTAAATGGCATAAAGTGATACATATTTGCAGCATTAAATTGTGAAGACTGATGATGTTCCACTTTAATGAATATTGCAAAAAGTCCGGGACGTGATTCCAAAGCTTCGGGATCCCCGCCTTTATTGTTACCGGAAGAAACAGGATATCTTTCTATTTTACCGTTTCTCCAATGCTGATAAAGCATTTGTTCATTTATTCTGAGTTCAAGCCAGCATTCTTTATCTGTATAAACCGTATCTTTTATTTTTCCGGACAGGTCCTCAGATGAAAGAATATTGTACTTACCAGCATTCTTGATCTCAGTTCCTTTTATTTCAGAATGGGAGAAATTTACTTTATTTGTTTTATTAAAAAACTTACCTCCAATAAAACCAAAAACGGACAATAAAATCACTAATAAAGGAAGACCTATTGAATAGACCTTCATATTATTTCTTTTATTTAATTCAGTTTTACTGTTTTCGTCTGAAAATTTGAAATTTTGATTATCGTTGATTATATCCATATTTAAAAAATATCAAATTTTTAATTAACTTAAAACGTATTTATATCAATATCTTTTATTGAGTGCTTCACCAAAACGTTTTATAGTTGATTTACAAATTTAAACAGTTATGAATGAATGTTATTTCTAAATCAAATAAAAAAATTATATTCATTGAAATTACATCATCTTATATTTAACTTGAATTTAAACGCAATAATAAGAGGTAACGCATCATTTCTTTTCAATTAATATTTATAATATCATTTTTATTTTAAGCTCATTTATAATGCTTCGAATAACTAAAAAGTTTTATTCATACATTCCGGTTTTCATTTTATATCTTCTGATCTTTAATGGATGCAGTAAAAAAGAAATCAAAACCGAAACTCCTCCGGTAAATGTAGAATATTTTACTGTTGCAACTGAAGATATTCCGGTCAAGCAAAACTGGATCGGGCAGACACGGGGATCTGAAGATGTTGAGATCAGAGCACGGGTGGAAGGATATATTGACGGAGAATTTTTTACTGAGGGAGCTTATGTATCAAAAGGCGAACTGATATACACCATAGATGCAAAAGAACTGGAACAGAGGTTAATTGAGGCAAAGTCGAAACTTTCTGCTGCAAATACAATGATGGTGCAGGCGGAGAATGATGTCAACAGATACAAGCCTCTGGCAGAAGCGGGTGCAATTAGTCAGATGCTTTATGAGAATGCAGTTGCAATGTATGAGGCAAGAATTGCCGATGTGGAAGCCGCTCAGGCAAATGTCAGACTTGCCGAGATCAACTTTAACTATTCACAAGTTACTGCTCCTATCTCAGGTATAATTGGTATTTCTCAGTATAATCTGGGAGATTATGTAAGCAAAACAACCGGTTCTGTCCTTAATACAATATCAAACGTAAATCCGATTAAAGTCAGATTTTCAATCAGTGAACAGGAATATCTCGAATTCAGAAGAAAAGCTGAGATGAAAAACAGGCGAACTATTAATGCTGAAGTAAATATGATTCTTTCCGACGGCACTATGTATGATCAAACGGGTACTGTAAATGTTGCCAACAGGCAGGTGGATCCGTCAACCGGAACCATGATGCTTGAAGCATCTTTTTCTAATCCGAATAATCTTTTAAGACCGGGTCAGTATTCAAAAATAATCGGAGTCACGGAAATTGTTCTCAAGGCTTTGGTAATTCCAACGCGTGCAATAATGGAATTGCAGGGACAGTATCAGGTCTATGTAATTGGAGCTGAAAATAAGGCAGAGCTTAAAACCGTAAAAAAAGGA
Organism: uncultured Ignavibacteriaceae bacterium; assembly: GCA_964561045.1. GTDB lineage: Bacteria > Bacteroidota > Ignavibacteria > Tepidaquicellales > Tepidaquicellaceae > JAGPCH01. The sequence goes on from CAZLOL010000043.1 coordinate 12,322, forward strand.
AATCAGCTTGGTCAGCTTACTGAAATTGTGTCTGGACTCAGTGAAGGTGAAAAAGTAATAACGGAAGGATTCTTAAAAGTTAAGCCCGGAATGATCGTAAACCCGGCAGAAATGAAGATCACACCTGATGCAACTAAATCAAACGGAAATTAACGATGGGTAAATTTTTTGTCAACCGGCCGATTGTAGCAATGGTGATCTCCATCGTTATGGTAATTGTCGGTACCATTGTAATGAAAAGTCTTCCCATTTCTCAGTTCCCTGATATTGTACCACCTGTAATAAACGTTTCTACAACATACTACGGCGCATCGGCGCTTGATGTCGAAGAAACCGTTGCGACTCCGATTGAGCAGAACGTAAATGGTGTAGAGAACATGATCTATATGAAGTCCGTTAATGCAAATGACGGTACGATGAATCTTCAGGTTTCATTTGAAGTCGGCTCGGATCTGGACATTTCCAATGTTCTTACTCAAAACAGGGTATCACAGGCAACACCGAGTCTTCCCGTAAGTGTAAAAAATGAAGGTGTAAAAATTAAGAAGTCTCTTGTGTTCCCCCTGCTTATAGTAAATCTTAAAGCGAAGGGAAATAAATCTTTCGATAACAACTTCCTGTCTAATTATGCTTTCATTAATATTAATGATCAGCTCAGCAGAATCAGCGGTGTCGGTGATGTAAAGGTCATGGGTGGAAGTGATTATTCAATGCGGATCTGGCTTAAACCGGACATGCTTGGAAAACTAGGCCTTACAGTGTCAGATATTTCAAAAGCAATCAGTGATCAGAATTTAATCAGCCCCGCAGGACAGATTGGTGCTCCACCTGCACCCGAGGGAACTGATTTTACATATTCTGTAAGAACGAGAGGAAGACTTCTAAATGAAGATGAGTTTAACGGAATCATAATAAGAACAAATCCGGACGGTTCCCAGCTGAAACTCGGGGAAGTCGCGAGGATTGAGCTCGGATCATTGCTGTATAATATGAAAGGATCTAATAACGGGGACGCTTCAGCTGTTATTCTGATTTATCAGCAGCCCGGATCCAATGCGCTTGCTGTGGCAGAAAAGATCAAGGAAACAATGAATGAGCTTTCTCATAATTTTCCTGAAGGGATGGAATATGAAGTATCGCTTGACACTACCCTGCCCGTTGAAGAAAGCATAACTGAAATATTGCATACTCTCGTGGAAGCTGTTCTGCTTGTGATCCTGGTGGTTTTTGTTTTTCTTCAAAACTGGCGGGCTACTCTTATTCCTCTTATCACTGTTCCTGTTTCTCTTATAGCTACATTCATGGTTTTTCCATTGCTCGGTTTTTCAATAAATACTCTGTCGCTGCTGGGTATGGTGCTGGCAATTGGTATTGTAGTTGATGACGCGATAGTTGTGGTGGAAGCAGTAATGCATCATATTGAGCATGGAATGATGCCGAGAGAAGCAACTATAAAGGCAATGGAAGAAGTGTCCGGACCCGTTATTGCAATTGCGCTTGTGTTAAGCGCTGTATTTATTCCTGTTGCATTTCTCGGCGGAATTACCGGTAGTTTATTCCAGCAGTTTGCCGTTACGATTGCCGTATCGGTTTTATTCTCTGCTTTTAACGCATTAACATTAAGCCCTGCTCTTGCTGCAAAACTTTTAAAACCAAAAGGCAGTAAGAAATCCCCTCTCGAAAAATTTTATATATGGTTCAATAAATATTTTGACAGATTCACAAACAGTTATGTTTCATTTATCACAATATTTGTAAAAAAATCTTTAAGAAGTATTATATACATAGTAATAATAATTGCCGCCGTTATAATTCTTTTTAAAGCAGTTCCCGGCGGATTTGTGCCTGAAGAAGACAACGGATATTTCATGGTTCATATTCAGCTTCCAGATGCATCATCACTTCAGCGGACGGAAGAAGTATGTAAAAAAGTGGACAGAATATTATCTGAGAATAAAGCTATAGATAATTATACAACCATTGCCGGTTATAATCTCATATCAGGCGTATCTGTTTCTAATGCAGGAGCTATTTTCATTTCAATGAAACCCTGGGGTGAAAGAACCGAAAAAGGCGAAAGCTCATTTGATGTTATATCCGAACTGAATAAAAAACTTGGTTCGGCCATTCCCGAAGGGATTGTTTATGTTTTCGGTCCGCCTGCAATTCAGGGACTCGGAACAGGTTCAGGATTTACAATGATGCTGCAGGATAAAAGCGGAAACACTCCGGGTGATCTCGCCAGACAGGTTCAGACATTCATGACAGAAGTGCGTAAGAGACCTGAAATTGGAAGCATCAATACATTCTTCAGGGCAAATGTACCTCAGATTTATGCTGATATTGATTATGATAAAGTTCTCAAACAGGGAATAGATGTAAATGAAGTTAACAAGGCAATTGGAACGATGCTTGGATCAAGCTATGTAAATGACTTCAACAGATTCGGAAGGATTTACAAAGTCTTTATGTCGGCAGAAGGAGAATACAGGGATGATGAAAGAGATGTAAATCTGTTTTATGTAAGAAACAGTAAAGGAGAAATGGTTCCTTTAAGCACTGTAGTAAAGCTTACAAAAACAACAGGTCCTGATTTCACAAACAGGTTTAATCTATACAGAACGGCTGAACTCACCGGAACTCCTGCCGAAGGATACAGTTCCACCGAAGCTCTGACTGCGCTTAAGGAAGTAGCCGCTCAGGTGATACCCGCCGGGTGGGGTTATGACTGGGCAAACATGTCCTATCAGGAAGAAAAAGCTGCAGGTCAGGGAGCAATTGTATTTGTGTTTGCTCTCATACTTGTTTTTCTGATTCTCTCGGCTCAGTATGAAAGCTGGTCTCTTCCGTTAAGTGTTCTTCTTGGAACGCCTTTTGCGATATTCGGAGCATTGCTCGGATTATGGCTGGCCAGGTTTGAAAGTACAAATTATGTAGTTAACATTTATGCACAGATCGGATTTGTAACGCTTATTGGTCTGGCTGCAAAGAATGCCATACTTATAGTAGAGTTTGCCAAGGAAAATAAAGAAAAGGGAATGCCGCTTTTTGAATCAGCTCTGAATGCGGCAAAACTCAGGCTTCGTCCCATACTTATGACTTCTTTTGCATTCATACTCGGTGTAATACCGCTTGTTACCGCATCAGGCGCAGGCGCTGAGGCTAGAAGGATAATGGGTATGTCAGTTTTTTCAGGTTTATTAATAGCCACTATACTTGGAATTGTCTTTGTCCCTTCTTTATATGTAATGGTCGAAAAATACATATCCGGTGATAAGAAAGATAAAACGAATCCTGCACTCGAAGAGATTCCGCATGAAAGAAATGATAAAGAGGACGGTCATTGATGAAATATTATTTGATATTCATATTGATGGTATTGGTAAGCGGCTGTGTAGTAGGACCGGATTATGAACGTCCAGAAGTCAGTGTTCCGCAAAACTGGAATAATAAAGACAGTTTAAATATGAAGGACAGCACTGCAATTGCAATTGCAGATACATCCTGGTGGAGGCTTTTCGGTGATACAGTGCTGACGAATTTGATTAATACGGGTTTAAAAGAAAATACTGATATTAAAATAGCCGCTGCAAGAGTTGAACAATACTTGGCATATTACGGTATTTCAAGATCATTATATTATCCGGAATTAAATCTTGACGGGTCCGTAAAAGCCGGTAAAAATTCATCTAAAAATACCGGTACGGAAAATAATCCATTCAGGGCGCAATATGATATTCAGCTTTCGGCAAACTGGGAAGCTGATATATGGGGAAGAATCAAACGTCTTAATGAATCAGCAAGGGCTGATCTGTTTGCTACAGAAGAATCAAGACAGGGACTGGTGCTTTTAATTACTGCTCAGATTTCCAGTTCTTACATAGATCTGCTGACTGTTAAAAAGCAGCTGGATATAACAAGGCAAACTGTCGAATCCCGGGAAAATGCCTTAAGACTATTCAGGCTTAGATATGAGAAAGGCGAAATATCATTACTTGAAGTCAGCCAGCTTGAGTCCGATTACTGGTATGTAAAATCTTTCATCCCTTTATATGAAAAGCAGATCGTTCAGCTCCAAAACAATATAAATATTCTAATCGGAAAAAATCCCGGTAATATTTCCGAAGGACAAAATATAGACAGTTTAAAAATTCCTGAAATTCCGCATTACCTGCCTTCTTCAGTTCTGGAGCAAAGACCTGATATCAGATATGCAGAACAGGTTCTCATTTCCGCAAATGCAAACATTGGCGCTGTAAAAGCTCTTTATTATCCCCGATTATCATTAAGCGGTGCTCTTGGTCTTGCAAGCAATGATCTGAGTGAGATTCTTAATCCTGCATCTCAGGTATGGAATCTCGCGGCGAATATTTTTGCGCCTTTATTCAACGCCGGCAGAACAAAAAGCCGTGTAAATGTGGCCGAAGCGCAAAAAAAGCAGGCTTTATTTGCCTATATAAATTCTGTCAGAAGCGCTTTCCGAGATGCGGAAAATGCTTTGGTTGATAAAAGCAGGACACAACAGCAGCTAGAATTGCTGGGAAACAACGTAAATGCATTATCAATGTACAGAACTCTGGCTCAGATGAATTTTGATCAGGGAGTGAAAAGCTTTCTTGAAGTGCTTGATGCGGAAAGAACTCTTTTTGATTCTGAGCTATATTATATTGCAACCAAAGGTAATCTTCTGAAAAGTGTTATTAATATTTACAGTGCATTTGGAGGCAGCTGGGTAAGTAAGGCTTCAATGAATGCATATCAGCCATATAATATGAATGAAGTAAAGGAAGTTAATGAGAACAAATAATAAACCTTAACCAATCTTTTCATTTCCTGCCGTGTATTAAGTCTGAACCTTATCTTAAGAATTTAAAAACTGCATCTGTACATATTTTTATTCAAACACACCTTCAGCAATTTTTTATCCGAACTTTCCGGTAACATATTCTTCTGTGAGAGTTTCTTTAGGATTTGTAAACATCCGTCTTGTTTTTGAATATTCAATCAATTTCCCCAAATAAAAAAATGCAGTCATATCACTTACTCTGGCAGCTTGCTGCATATTATGAGTTACTATTACAATTGTATATTCAGTCTTCAGATTATAAATAAGCTCTTCGATCTTGGATGTGGAGATTGGATCCAGTGCACTTGACGGTTCGTCCATTAATATAATTTCGGGATCGACTGCAATTGTTCTTGCTATGCACAATCTTTGCTGCTGCCCGCCTGATAAGCTTACTGCCGGACTTTTAAGCCTGTCTTTAACCTCCTCCCAGAGACCGGAATACTTTAAATTTCTCTCTACTTTCTCATCAAGCTGCTCTTTTGTACCCAGACCGTTAAGCTTAAGTCCGGCAATCACATTATCATAAATCGACATTGTAGGAAAGGGATTTGGCTTTTGAAATACCATTCCGACTTTTTTTCTTATATCAACTGAATTCGAATCCATGATATTATTTCCATGTATTAATATTTCACCAAAAACTCTTGCACTGGGAGTCATATCATGCATCAGATTCAAAGATCTCAGGAATGTAGACTTGCCGCATCCCGAAGGTCCTATTATTGCTGTAACTCTGTTCTTTCTGATCTTAATATTTATATTCTCAATTCCAATTCTGTCTTTAAAATAAACAGAAAGATCAATTGTCTGAATGGCAATCTTAGATTCCTTTTCTGATTCTTCAGCAATCTCCTGATCAATATCCTCTGCTTCAAATTCCATTTTTAAATATTATAAATTTCCGGAAAATTTATTTCTTGTAACATATCTTACAAGTAAGTTTACTATAAAGACAAGAAAAATTAATACGAAAGCTCCTGCCCATGCCTGTCTGTGCCAGTCATCATAAGGAGATATTGCATATGCAAATATCTGCAAAGGAAGGGCAGCCATGGGTTCATCTATGTTTGTCTGCCAGAAGGAATTGCCAAAAGCAGTAAACAGCAAAGGTGCAGTCTCCCCTGCCGCTCTCGCTATGGCAAGCAATATTCCCGTTATGATTCCTGAAGATGCCGTTGTCAGTACAATGCGCAAAGTTGTTTTCCATCTTGATACTCCGAGCGCAAGGGACGCTTCTCTGAGAGACTGAGGCACAAGTCTGAGCATTTCTTCAGTGATCTTTGTAACCGTAGGGATCATTAGTATTCCGAGAGCAAATCCACCGGCAAGCGCTGAAAATCTCTGCATTGGTATTACTATGACTCCGTAAGCAAATATTCCAATTATAATGGATGGCACTCCGCTTAAAATATCTGTTATGAATTTTACAATTGTAGATAGAATACTCATCGAATATTCCGATATATATATTCCTGAAAGTATTCCAATGGGTATGCCGATTATACCTCCAATTGAGATAAGTATCAGGCTTCCTACTATTGCATTTGCCATTCCCCCTCCCTCTTCACCTACAGGCTTGGGAAGCTGTGTAAAAAAATCAACATTTAAAGATGATAATCCTGACTGAGTTGTGTAGAAAAAAATGTAGATCAACGGGAGAATTGTAATGATTCCTGCAATTACACATAAAGATATCATGACAGTATTTACGACTTTCCTTCTTTTTAAATTCTTCGGACTTTTTAAGATAGCTGATCCAGTCATTATGCTTTTCTTGTTACACTGTAAATTAATAATCTGGCCATTGAATTAATTATGAAAGTTACACCGAATAATATCAACCCGATTTCTATAAGTGAGCTTATGTGCATGCTTCCCGATGCTTCTGAAAATTCATTTGCTATTACTGATGCCATTGAATAAGCAGGTTCAAATAATGATGCCATGATCTGAGCTTTGTTTCCGATTACCATTGTAACCGCCATTGTTTCTCCTATAGCTCTTCCCAGTCCGAGCACTGCGCCTCCGAGTATTCCGCTTCTTGCATTAAGAAGAGCCATCTTGATAGCTTCCCATTTTGTTGCTCCGAGTGCATAAGCGGCTTCTCTCTGTGATACCGGAATTGCTTTCAGAACATCCCGTGTAATTGCCGAAATTATCGGCGTTATCATAATGGCAAGAATTATTGATGCTGTCAGAAGTCCGGTACCGTACATTGTTCCCTTGAAAAATGGAAGGAAACCGAATGTTGACTGAAGAAACGGCTGAACAGTATTTCTCATGAAAGGAGCGAAAACAAAGATTCCCCAGAATCCATATATTATGCTTGGTATTGCGGCAAGAATCTCTATGAGAAAACTTATTGGCGTCCGGACTGATTTATGAATTATTTCGGAAAGAAAAACTGCGACTCCAATGCTGACAGGAAGTGATATTAAAAGTGCAAGTAAAGATGAAACGATAGTCCCGTATATGAAAGGCAATGCTCCGAAATCTTCTTTGACAGGATCCCAGCTGCCTGAAAATATGAATCCAAATCCGAACTTATCCCTGCTTTCTGCAGAATCACTATACATTTCATAAGCAATATAAAGTACTAACGCAACAATCGTCAGTGCAAATATAAGCGTAAGATTTTCAAATAGAATATCTCCAAGCTTTTTCTTACTCTTTATTTCTTTTCTTGAATCTTCCGTAGAATTGAGTTTAAAGTTAAAAATATAAAGTTAAAAGTTGAATGTTATTAGTTGAATGTTATTTAACAATTAAATTTAAAATAAAAAACAATATTTTACCTTATTTATGACCTTAAAACATAACAGATAATTTTCTTTCGACCTTACAAATCTTACAAAGCTTACAAATCTTATGAATCTTACAAATCCTATAATCCTAATAACTTATTTTATTCACTTTCTCCAGCGACTTTGCGACAACTGTCGGAGGAAGCGGAGCATACCCCAGATCTGTGGCAAATTTCTCACCGTCATTCATAGCCCAGACCAGAAATTCTTTAAGTGTCTTTCCTTTACCTGCATCTTTTTGCTTTTCATAAATGAGCAGATAAGTATAGCTTGATATGGGATAGGATTCCTTTCCCTTTGCGTTTGTTATAGACTGTCTGAGATCATCAGGTATTTCATTTACCGACTGCTCTGCAGCTTTGGTTAATGATTCCAGATTCGGCGCAATGTACTGCCCTTCCTGATTTTTTACATTTGCATATCGTAATTTATTCTGCAAAGCATAGATAAGCTCTACATACCCGATAGAATATTCAAGCTGCTTGACAAGTCCTGTAACTCCTTCATTTCCTTTTCCGCCCTGTCCAATGGGAAACCTGACATCTTTTGCAACTCCTATATTTGTTTTCCATTCCTCGCTGATCTTACCTAGATAATCCGTAAACACAAATGTAGTCCCGCTGCCGTCTGTTCTGTAGCAAACAATTATTTCTTTATCCGGAAGCTTTACATCCGGGTTTTCTTTTTGAATAACTGGGTCATTCCATTTTTTTATCTTCCCAGTATAAATTCCCGATATGGCTTCACCTGATAAATTTATATTTTTGTCAATTCCCGGAATATTATAAGTAAGCACAACAGAACCTATTACTGTCGGAATGTGAATGATACTGTTATTGTTTTTTGTGTTTGCTTTTTCTATTTCCTCATTGCTCAT
>CAZLOL010000044.1:0-20619 GCA_964561045.1 uncultured Ignavibacteriaceae bacterium
CGCAGAGTTTCAAGGAGTAAGCGCAGAGTTTCAAGGAGTAAAGAACTCTGCGAGACTCTGTGAAAAACTCTGTGCAACTCAGCGGTTATTGCTGTCAACTTAGTTGTTAAAAAATTTTCTTACCATTTTGAGTAGAATTTAACTTGTAAGTGACTAATTCTTAATTTTTAATTCTTAGTTCTAAATATGTCCTCAGAAAAAAAACTCTTAAAAACAACCGACGAGTTAGCACAGGAAAGAACTGATCTGGCTTATGACAGAACTGAGCTGGCAAATGACAGGACCCTAATGGCATGGGTGAGAACATCAACATCATTAACATCTTTCGGATTTACCATATATAAATTTTTTCAGGATATAATGAGTATGGACAATCCCGTATTGCCTGCGCGATTATTGAGTTCAAGAGAAGTAGGTATGATTCTGATCGCATTCGGATTTTTCGGATTGCTTTTCGGGCTGCTTCAGTACAGCAAAGATAAGAAAAAAATAAGATTAGCTACCAATAGAAAGTATGAGTTTTCTTTTACTCCCGTGCTTGCAATGCTGATGCTGATATTTTCATTGTTGCTGTTCTTAGCTGCATTGTATAAGCAGTAAAAGAGTTTGGGGAGTTATTTGAGTTTAGAGAGTTCTTTGAGTTTAGAGAGTTTGGAGAGTTTGTTGAGTTTTTTGAGTTCATTGAGTTTGATGTAGTTAAAATGGTTACACTGGTATTAAGTTATTAGTTGTATAAATTTTGATTTAATTTTAGAGAAACAATTCTGCTAAAAAATAAATTTAAGGAAAAACTCTGCCGAAAATCAAATAATCAAAAGAAAACAGATGATGTGTCTTATTGTCTGCGGAATTTTATTTTAAATAATTAAAAATAAACAAAGATATATGAAGCTGTCATGAAAATATTTCATGACAGTTTTTTTTATATTCACATTGAAATTATAATTCATAAAAATTAAATTAATTTTAATGAAAGATATTGATTATTAATATCAAGTGTATTTACGGGCATAAACATAAAGTTTTATCCTGCACTTTTAGAATTAAGTTAAATCTCAGAATAATAATTTTATAAGTCTTTTTCTCTAAATTAATTCACTTAAAATGAAAATCAATAACTTTACAGCATTTATTATTTACTTCCTGATTTTTTCTTCTGTTACAAATTTAACTAATGCTCAGAAAAAACCCGTCGAGAGCGCTCAGCAGCTAGCAGACAAATTGTCCAATCCGGTTTCAAATCTTATCAGCGTTCCCTTCCAGAATAATACAGTATGGGGAATAGGACCGAACAACGGTTCTCAGAATATTCTTAATTTTCAGCCTGTTATTCCGATTAAGATATCCAATAGTCTGACTATTATTAACAGACTTGTGCTTCCTATCATTGCTCAGTTCAATGTTACCGGGTTAGGTGAATCTCAAAATGCCCTGAGTGATCTTCAGTACAGTATATTCTTTTCCCCTAAGAGCAGTTTTATGTGGGGTATCGGACCAATTTTCAGTATACCAACTGCAACAAATAAAAATACGGGTTCAGGTAAATTCAGCACCGGTCCGTCAGGAGTTTTTCTTTATCAGAAAAACGGTTGGACTGTAGGTACATTGCTGAATCAGTTCTGGTCAGTTGGCGGAGATCCTGACAGAGGAAATCAGACTCAGGGTTATTTTCAGCCGTTTCTATCACACAACTGGAAAAGCGGTGGAGGAATTTCTGTTACCGGGGAGATTACTCAAAACTGGAAAGTAAAAAGAACACAGACATTTATAAATGTTATGTTTCAGGGTTTAACTAAACTCGGAAATTTACCGGTTCAGCTTGTAGTCGGACCTAGAATTCCCGTTACTGCACTTCCAAATCTGAAAGGTTACTTCGGAGTAAGAGCTTCTATGGTTTTAGTGTTTGAGAAATAAATGTAATTTAGAATTTTGTATTTGGTATATGAATTGAATCTGAATTTAATCTGAAAATATACACTGAACTTCTGGAAATGAATGTTCATTGAAGAGTAAATCATTTTCTGAATCTAAGAGTTTATTCGCTGTACTTTCATTGTAAATTCTATAGAAAGCAGAATTAAACCTACATCTGTATTTCAAAACGCTACCTTTCCTTACAAAATAATCTGAAATCCTTTCTGGAAAATAAATTTGACTTATCCTTACATGCCGGATTTGGTATTTTACAACAAAGAAATTAAATCCATAAAACATGAAAACTTATTACATGTTACCGGTTTTGTTTCTGTTCCTTTTCACTTCAGCTGCAGCTCCGCAGCAAGATCAAAATACAAGTTTCGGGATCTTTTCAGGCGTAAGTCTGAATACTAATTCATATGAGTTTGAAGACAACAACAATTTATTTGATACTTCATATTCAAACGACACAAAAGCTGCATTCAATCTGGGTATGTTTGTTACCTATGACTTCGCAGCAAATTTCGGAATTAAATTCCAGGGACAGTATACAAACAAAGGCGGAATAACAAAAGTGAATACTTTTTATTCCAATGATCTGACAATGATCGAAAGGACCTATACAAACACCATCAACTATCTTCAGTTTGCACTGCTTCCGCAGCTGAATCTTTTATTCAATAAAAATTCACCGGACAGCAAAACTTATTTCAATGCAGGCGGATACCTTTCCATAAAACTAAGCGCGACTGAAAGTATTGACAATCAGACTCTGTATCAGTATCTCAATACTGAAAAAGATATTTCAAACAGCATATCCGGATCTGATGCGGGACTTATTTTTGGTGCAGGCATCATTTACAAAGGATTTCTGCTTGATATACGGTATGATCTCGGATTAACCAATATAGTAGGTATTGAAGATGTCAGTGAAGTTCTCAGTATCAAAAACAGGAGCATTAATATTTCAGTCGGCTGGACGGGAGGATTTTGAAATGAAAAACATAAAAAAAATATTCTGCGCTTCTCTGATCGCTTATATCATAATCAGTTTAAATAGCGGATGCGAAACACCGGTCTCACAGATTGTTCCCTACAGCGGTAACTGGAGATTTATTTTCACATATACAGACGGAAATGCTTTTGCTGATTCGTACATAACTATTCAGGATACGGGAGCTTTCTGCGGTAAACTTACTTTCAGCGGAACAGGATCTGCCATTTATATTCAGGGTGATGTATCCGGTGACGGACAGATCACTGGAGGATTTGCAAATGACTGCTCCGGTTCTGTCAGAGGAAGCTTAAGCGGATCGTTTACTGAACTTATGGGTGCAGGATATGCATCAGGAACTTTCAGTGATACTCTTAAAAATCCAGGCTATAAAGGCACATGGATGGCAAGAAGGAATTAGATTAGTTTAGTAGCTGAGTGGCTGAGCTGAAAATATTGACAATCAAAAAAAAGTGGGACAGACACTTCTGTCTGACTTTTCCTATTCAATTTTTTTTTTGGCAGACAAGAATGTCTGACCGACTTATTCAGGTTCAATGTGAATAATAAAAGTAAATATGAGAATAAAGTTGTATGGATCACAGGTGCATCTTCCGGCATCGGAGAGCAGGTTACATATCTGCTGAATGAATCAGGCGCTAAACTAATCTTATCCGCAAGAAACAAAGAACAACTTTTAGTTACAGCAAAAAGATGCAGGACAAATTCACCTGTCAGAATACTCCCCATAGATCTGACTGATCAGGACTCAATCCGGTTAAAATGCAATGAAGCAATTGAATTTTTCGGACGGATTGATTTCCTTTTTAACATAGCAGGCATAGCTCACAGAGATCTCGCTTTGAATACAGACATCAGCATTGACAGAAAAATAATGCAGGTCAATTATTTCGGAACAATTGAGCTAACCAAACTTATTATTCCTTCCATGTCCGGAAATGGCGGAGGACACATCCTTGTTACAAGCAGTCTTTCAGGAAAGTACGGAATCCCCATGCTTTCCGCATACGCTGCATCCAAACACGCGCTGCACGGATTCTTTAATTCGCTCAGAGGTGAAGTTTTAAAAAATAATATTAAAATAACGATTGTAATCCCCGGATTAATTAAAACGAATATAATTAAAAATGCTCTGACAGGTGACGGTTCAGTCTACGGAAAGGATCTTAAGATACAGGACAAAGGATATCCGGCGGATGTGTGTGCAAAAAAAATCATTGAAGCAGTTGCAAAAGAAAGAGAAGAAGTTTTTATCGGCGGAACAGAGGGTGTATCATTATTTTTGAACCGTCTTTTGCCGGGATCATTTTCAGGGATCATAAGGGATCATCCCGTTAAAAAGCTGAGAAAGCTTAAGGCTTATTTTATAAAGGAAAAGAATAATTAAACAGATCTGAATTTCTGATATTTATAGCAATTATATATGTACATAACTAAAATACCTGACATACTTGATCATCAACTTGAAAGTTTCCCTCTGAACAATTCCATCAGCGGAAAAAAAGAAGATAACAGTTCTTATTTTTACAGCACTGAAGAATTAAAGCAGGCTGTGAACAGATTCAGTGCCGGATTGCTTAAGAGAGGATTGAAAAAGGGAGATAAGATATCGCTGATCTCATACAACAACAGACCTGAATGGAATATCGCAGATCTTGGCATGCTGCAGAACGGAGTCATAAATGTATCGGTCTATCCTAATATAAGCCCTGAAGATTATGTTTACATATTTAATAATGCAAAAGTAAAGTACTGCATAGTGGGATATGGCAACCTGCTTGATAAAGTTCTTCAAGCGCAGCCAAATATTCCATCACTCGAAAGAATTTTTACTTTTGACATACCGTTAAAGCAAAAAGATTTTAATGGCAATCCTATCGAATGCTGGAACGTATTACTTGATGAACATCCGGATATAAAATTAATTGAAGAAGTAAAAAGTAATGTAACCGAAGATGATCTTGCCACAATTATTTATACATCAGGCACTACGGGTATTCCTAAAGGAGTGATGCTCAGTCACGGAAACATTGTGTCTAATATTAAGGCAATTTCAGATGTAATATTACTGGATAAGGGAGATTCCGCGCTCAGTTATCTTCCGATATGTCACGGCTTTGAACGTACTTTTATTTATTGCTACATTTTCAAATGCTTAAGGATAAATTATGCATTTAACCAGCTTACATTGATGAAAAGTCTTCAGGAGACACAGCCTCACATTATGACAGCAGTTCCGAGAATACTGGAAAAAGTATATGAAAAGATAGTGAGTTCAATGCAGAAGGAAGGTTGGTTAAAACGCAGTTTATTTTTCAGAGCAGAGAAGCTGACTCATTATTATGATTTAAACCTTAAACCGGGAATGTGGCATTCAATTCAATTATGGATTGCGGATAAAATTATTTTTTCCAGGATCAGAAATAAATTCGGAGGAAGGCTGAAAGTTATTGGTGTTGGAGCGTCTGCCTGTCCTGAAAAGATACTGAAATTTTTCTGCGCAGCAGGCATACCGGTCAGAGAAGGTTATGGTCTGACTGAAACTTCAGCCGTGCTTAGTGTGAATCAAATTCCTTCTGATAAAGCAATGATTGGAACAGTCGGTATTCCTCTCCCGGGCTTTAAAGTAAAAATAGAAAATGAACCGGGAATATATGATACGGGAGTCGGAGAAATTGTTATACTTGGCAGACCGGTCACTAAAGGATATTACAATGATCCTGCCAATACATCTGCACTGTTCAATAAAGACGGCTGGATGCTGACGGGTGATATTGGTACACTGGTGAAAAACGAGAATGGTTTTGAATTCATTAAACTCATTGACCGTAAAAAAGAATTAATGAAATCTTCAAACGGTAAATACATAGCTCCTATGGCTATAGAGAACCTGATAAAGGAAAGTTTCTTTGTTTCTCAGATAATTGTAATAGGTGAACAGCGAAAATATGTCTCGGCACTGATCGTTCCTGAATTTGATATATTAAAGGAATGGATCGGAAAGAATAAAATTGAAAATAAGGATAACAAAAAGCTGACAGATCTGTCCGAAGTCAATCAAAAATTCAAGAATATCATTGATGAAGCGAACAAGCATCTTTCCAAACCTGAGCAGGTCAGGAGATTTACTTTGATTCCGGAAAACTGGAGTGTGGAAACCGGCGAACTGACACCGACATTGAAATTGAAAAGAAAAGTGATCGAGACAAGGTATGCTGAAATTATTGAAGAGATGTATGATGATTATATAACTGTCTAGATCTCACTTTTAAATTTATTCATAGTTTTCATTGTACTTTTATTTTAAACATATGGTCTCAGAGTATTATAAAAACATTACTCTTTCTTCAATAACATAAATTGTCTTATTGCTCATACAAAATATTTACTCCTGCTGCTGTAACCATTTGATATGGAAGAAATGATACAATGAGATTATAAGCGGGAAAGCTGCAATGAAAGAAATTAATTTCTTTATAAAAATAAGTCTGTGCCTTTTTTATGAAACAAGTCAGAATCAGTCAGGCGTATATTTTCAATAAATGATTTTTTGTATGATTCAAAATCTGATTTCAGTTGACCCGAGGTAAATTTTTGCCCGAAGCGGCAGCATACCGAAGGCTTTTTATTTTCATTATAAAATATTTTAAAAGAAATAATTAATACATCAAATTCGGATTTCTCAGCAAGATATTTCAAACCGCTTTTTAAGCTTATGAAATCAGTTTCGTAAAGCTGAATTTCCCCCTGAGGATAAAAAATCAAATAGTTACCCGGTTCAGTCAGAATTTCAGATGAATACCGGAGACTTTCAATTACAGAGGGTGCAGATGAAGGCCTGATTGAAAATGCTCCTGTATATCTTAAAAACCTGTATCGCTTAAGCTGTCTTTCAAGCATCATAACATAAGGATTTCTGTTCATGAATTTTTTCATAAGATAGTCGGCCAGGAATCCGTCCCACCAGCTGAAATGATTTGGAGTAACCACAAGACTGCTGTTTTCATCGACACCCGGAAAATCATTTAAAAGAATAAAATTTTCAAAATCATGTTTCAGAAGCAATGAAACATATTTATTATATATTGTTCGGAATAAGAAATTATGCTTTGCCCTGATCATCTGACTCTTTGAAATAATTTTTTCTGATAACCGGTCTTAACGTAAATATAGATAAACAGGTTCAGCGAAATTAAAGATAGTGAATAAAGAAAATCTTCGGCAGGAATTGTTGTGACTCTGAAGCCCAATATAGCATCCGGATTATAAATTACAACCGGCAATGAAGTGAGAATATAATTTACCATCATAAAAGGAATAAAGGAGATGCCTATAGTAGTTAATGTTGATCTGTTCAGGAAAATTTTGGAACCCAGGAAATATATCAAAAGAAATATCAGTCCGCTTATTATTAATACAGTTGCAGTATAATTTATCCCGATGCACAAAGCTCCCGCAGCCATTAATATTATTGAAAAAATCAAAAGCACCGGTTTGTATTTGCTGTATTCTTTATTTTTGATGTAATGATTTATGCATTCAAACATAAACAGGACAGAATAAGGAACTGTTATAAAAAAAAGAATTTCCTCAGCCGGCAGACCATAAATTCTTAAATTGTTTGTATAATCTGCATTGAAACTCCAGTCCCCTCTTCTTGCAGCATCAATATCCCAGCTGATGAACAAGCACGCAGAAATAAATATTGAAATTGTTATAGGAAATATATTGCTGATGAAATTAATTTTCTTCTCAAAGCTAAGAGCTAACGGAACGAGTATAATAAAAATATTAACAAGCAGGTATGTGTTATTCATTCAAATACTTTTATGAACTTATGCTTTATAAGCGAAGTGATCAGAACTCCTAACTTTGTGAAGTTTGAAATCCGGACTCTCTTTGACATCAGCTTGTCAATATTCATTTTCCTGATTTTTCTGAAAAGCAAAAGATAATAAAGAAAAGCTGAATATACACCGAGCCTTGCATTATAAGGAAGTTGCTTGATTCCTGATATAGCAGTTTTAAATTCATCTTCTATTTCCTGCTCAAGTATGGTTTTGTTATAATCATTCACCATATCTTTATCACCGGCATTCCGGAGATAAATTCTTCCCCTTTCCTTCATATCACTTTTAATGTCCCTTAAAAAATTTACTTTCTGAAAAGCAGAACCTAAGGCTCTTGCAGAATCTGAGAGTTTATTAAACAACTCATCATCATTATTGCAGAAAATTTTAAGACACATCAGTCCGACTACTTCAGCAGAGCCATAAACATATTTATCATAAGCAGTACCCTCATAATGATCATTTGTAAGATCCATTTCCATGCTGTCGAGAAAGTCATTTATAAAATCGGATGGGATTTCATATTTAACAACTGTAAGATAAAAGCTGTGAATTATAGGATTCAAAGATATATTATTCTTTTGCGCTTTCAGAACATCATTTCTTATCTCATTCATCAATTCCTTTTTATCATATCCGTGAAAGCTGTCTGCAATTTCATCAGCAAGTCTGACAAAGCCGTATACAGAAGTAATTGCTTCTTTAATTTCCCTGTCAAACACTTTTATTGCAAGGCTGAATGAAGTGCTGTAAGTCTTTGTTACTATTCCGCTTATGTCAAATGATACCTTCTTATAAAGATTATAGCTCATTGATCATCCTTTCTGTTACAAGCTTTGAGCTTATTAAAACCATAGGCAAACCGGTTCCCGGAGTCGTTGACGCTCCGACATAATATAGATTAGGGAAAATCTCATCTTTATTTGAAGGTCTGAATGCGCCTACCTGAAGCATATCATGTGACAAACCAAGTCCGGATCCCCGGTATAAATTGAACATATTCTGCCAGTCTGAAGGCGAATAAATTTCTTTCACGTCAATGTGTTCCTTTATATCGAAATTAATTCTTTCAGACATATCATCTATAATACTTTCAGAAATTTTTTCTTTGTCTTTCCATTCTTTCTTGTATCTTAAATCCGGAGAAGGGCACAGTATGAAGACATTTTCACATCCCGGAGGAGCAGATGTTTCATCATAAAAAGAAGGGACATTCACATAATAATAAGGCTTTGATGGCAGTGATTCTGACGTAAATAATGATCCGGCATATTCAGCAAAATTATCTCCGAGAAAATAATTATGATAATATAGTTTCGGAATTTTAGTATTTACTCCGAGATAAATCGTTAAAGGCGCAAGAGACCATTTCATTTTATCAAGCCTGATTCTGCTGAATTTTTTTCTGTTTAATACCAATCCTCTGAAGGAAGCAGCATCGGAATTAATTATGAACCTGTCAGCTTTCCATTCTTTTCCGGTTTTATCTGTAAGAGAATTTAAAACCCCGTTGGAATTTGCAACTCCCGATATTTCAGTATTGTAAATTATTTCCACACCAAGATTATTCAGATGTGCTAAAATTTCTTCTACAATTGTGTACATTCCTCCTTTTATATGCCAATATCCGTCATGTCTGAATTCAGTAAAATTAAGTAGCGAATATATAGACGGAGTTTTGAATGGAGTAGAACCAAGGAAAAATGATACGAGCGAAAATATTACTTTGACTTCATCCGATTCAAATGTTTCATTGAGCAATTTCCAGAGATTTTTTTTAAGATAAGGTACATGTTTGAGAGGAACACGTGAGATCTTTTGCAGATAGTCGAAAAGATTCGCATAATTAGTCTTTACAACCTGTTTCTCTGTATCATAATAGAAATCTCCCGCACGGTCTAAATATGAATTTGCTTTTTTCAAAAAATCCGGTTCAATCTCAGCAAATACTTTTGCAAGCTTGTTGATGTCTTTCCATATGTCATAAACTTTTCCGCTGCTTCCATAAAACACTTTGTATAATAATTCAAGCTCTTTGAGTTTCAGAGGATTATCAAGATTGCAATCCCTGAACAATTCATCAAACTCATAAGTCATGCACATGAAAGAAGGTCCTGTATCAAATGTATATCCGTCTTTTGAAAACCTGTTTAATCTTCCTCCCGGAGATGAATGCTTTTCCAGAATTTTTACTTTGTAACCCTTTGACGCAAGTCTCAATGCAGCAGACAATCCGCCAAGTCCGCTTCCGACAATTAATACATCACTTTTGTTTTTTATCATTTTGAATTAATCCTCCTAAACATTTCCTCTATACTGTTGTAAAACACATTATCAGGGAGTTTATGTGAATTTGAATTATTTCCTCCTGCAAATAACGAAAAATTATTTTCCTTTGACATTTTTTCCAGATTTTCTAATTGTTTTTGAATTACCTGATTTTCATCAGGTATTGAAGTGGAAATGCAAACTATTTCCGGCTTTGTTTCCTTAATTAAATTTAACAGATTCTTAAAAGGTAGATTGGTTCCCGGGAAAATACAATGGTATCCTGAATAAAGGAAAGCAATTTTAATACACTGAAGACCAATTCCGTGAAATTCATTTTCAAGTGAACAGCATATAACTTTCCGGTTGTTGCTTTTTCTTGGAACAATAGTATTTTCAAACCGCGACAATGCCGAGAGCATTGTATTGGAAGCAATATGTTCATCTTCTACCCCGAGTTCATCTGCTTCATATTTGTCACCAATAATTATAAATGATTCTCTTACAACCTGATCGAATATTATTGCAGGATGAACTTTCTGAATGAACAGCCTGAATAATATCTCATATACTGCTTTAGAATTTCCTTTAAGCAAATATTTTTCAACCTTATTAGCATTTAGAAAAAGGTTATACTGTTTAATATTTGATTGTGCGGGTAAATTATAAAATTTTCCATTTAGTGCAGGATGCTCTATATTATACTTTTTCGCATAAATCCTGATTTCCTCTACTGAAAATTTTCTGTGTCCTCCCGGTGTTCTGATACACTTAATAATATTGCTGTCAGCCCAGCGCTTAATGGTGGATTCATTTACGTTGAGAATTGCTGCTGCAGTTTTTGAGCTGATTATGTTATTCATGTAATAGGCGTTTTGAACGTTTTGAACGTTTTCACAATAATAAAAATTCCATTGGAAAAATAAAATATAAAAATTCTCATTAAAACATCCGGTCATTCACATCCGTCCGGAACGTTTATTCATTTAAGAGCATACTTTAATTTAAACCGCCTTATTTTTATAATAAATGAGACTTTCAAAGAAAACACTCCCGCCTGTGAACAATTCTTTACCATGCCTTTTGATGTTTTTAAAAATAAAACGGACTTTAAATAAATGTGAGCATTTCAGGTTTCTTACGTTTTGGGATATCATGCTGAATTTATTTTCAAAACATGACATTTGTCATACAACTTTAAATTCATTTTACGTATTTTTGTAATAGAAAATCATATATAAAGAAATAGTTTTTTAGCACATTCATCCTGTTTCATTGAATGATATGCGGTAGTTTTAGAGTCGAAAGGCGGATGAAATTATGACGGCAAATACATTTAAAGATACAAAAAAACTTCAACCCAGCTTCGCAGCACCAGCTCCCCTGCCGGATTCCAGTCCGGATACTATTAGCAATTCAGGACAAGTACACAGACGAAACATAGCGGATCAGATCTCAGACAGAACTTTTCAGGATGTAAGTCTCTGCTATCAGTGCGGAAAATGTTCCGCGGGATGTCCGATAAGATATTATATGGACATAGCTCCGAATAAAGTTGTCAGACTGATACAGTTAGGATATTATGATGAAGCTCTGAAATCTGAAACTCCATGGCTTTGCGCTGGATGCCTTACATGTTCTGCAAGATGCCCTAAAGGATTTGATCTGGCTAAGTTCATGGATGCAGTTCGTGAGATAGCAATTGAAAATGGAGTTGAAGTGAAACAGAAACATATAATAAAATTTCACGAAGCATTTCTTGACCAGATAAGAAGACACGGAAGATCTTATGAGGTAGGTCTTGTTGCAGAATATAAGATGAAAACAATGGACCTTCTTCAGGATGCAGACTCGGCTCCGGGAATGTATTTGAAAGGCAAGCTTTCAATTTTACCGCATAACATCAATGACAGAAAAGGAATTAAGAAAATTTTTGAAAAGACTAAAGACAATTAATTAATTAACCTCTTACAGGAGGTAATTATGAATTATGGATATTTTCCCGGTTGTTCACAGACAGGTTCAGCAAAAGAGTACGACATTTCTCTCAGGAAAGTAATTGAAAAACTCGGCGTATCATTCGACGAGATCAGAGACTGGTCCTGCTGCGGAGCTACATCGGCTCACGTAACAAATCACAGATTATCAACAGCATTGGCTATGAGAAACATTATGCTTGCAGAACAGCAGGGCTTGGATAATATAATCGCCCCATGCGCAGCTTGCTATAACCGGCTGATCGTTTCCCAGTTTGAAATTGCAAATCATACGGCATTAAAAAAAGATACCGAAGAATTGCTATCGGCTAAATTCCTGAAGAATATAAAGGTATTTAATGTACTGGAACTCTTTCAGAAGATCGGTATAAACAAAATTTCTGAAAACAGACGACGGGAGTTAAGTGATCTAAAGGTTGCATGCTATTACGGATGCCTGCTTGTAAGACCTGCAGCCATAACAAAGTTTGATGATGCTGAGCAGCCGTCTTCAATGGAGAAGTTAGTGGAAGCAACAGGAGCGAAAACCATTAGCTGGAACTATAAAGTTGAATGCTGCGGAGCTGCTCACTCAATAGCAAGGAGAGATATAGTGGTTGATCTTTCAAAGAAAATATTAGAGGATGCAAGAGAACACGGTGCAAACGTAATGGTGGTTGCCTGTCCGATGTGTCATACAAATCTTGATATGCGTCAGAAGGCAATGAAGAAGACTTATCCAGGTCATGAAGAATTTCCTGTTCTTTATCTGACAGAGCTAATTGGGCTTGCTCTGGGGATGGATGAAAAGGAACTTGGGGTAAATCTTCACTATATAGATTTCAATTATACTGATTCAGTATTTGAAAATTCAGAAGTAAAATGAAATTAATAAATAGATAAAATTAAGATTAATAGTAAGATCAGATGAGGAGTATGAAAAATGAAAATCGGAGTATTCATATGTCACTGCGGCGAGAACATAAGCAGTACAGTTGACTGTCCGCGTGTCGCGAAAGAATGTGAAAGCTTTTCCGGAGTAGAATATTCAATTGATTATAAATACATGTGTTCGGATCCCGGTCAGAATCTTATAAAGGATGCCATCCGTGATAAGAAGCTTGATGCTATAGTTGTTGGTTCCTGTTCACCGCACATGCACGAAAGAACATTCCGTAATGCTGCAGTATCTGCAGGCATAAATCCTTTCCTTGTCGAAATAGCAAATCTCCGCGAACACTGTTCGTGGGTGCATGACGATATAGAAGCATCGACACAGAAAGCCATAGAACTTGTCCGCATGGCTATAGAGAAGGTTAAGCGTGACAAGCCTCTTGCAAAGATTAGCGTGCCCGTTACCAAAAGAGTTCTTGTTATCGGAGGAGGCATTGCAGGAATACAGGCTGCTCTTGATGTTGCTAATGCAGGATATGAAGTTGTGCTTGTAGAAAAGGAACCTTCCATCGGCGGACATATGAGTCAGCTTTCAGAAACCTTCCCAACACTTGACTGTTCACAGTGCATACTTACACCCCGGATGGTGGAAGTTCATCAGCATCCTAAGATAAAGCTTTTGACATACT
Source organism: uncultured Ignavibacteriaceae bacterium (assembly GCA_964561045.1). Taxonomy (GTDB): domain Bacteria; phylum Bacteroidota; class Ignavibacteria; order Tepidaquicellales; family Tepidaquicellaceae; genus JAGPCH01. The sequence goes on from CAZLOL010000044.1 coordinate 13,610, forward strand.
CCGAAGTCGAAAAAGTAGAAGGCTTTATCGGCAATTTCAAAGTAACCATTAAGAAGAAAGCCCGGCATATAAATGAAGATCTTTGCTCGGGATGCGGATTATGTATTACAAAATGTCCTACAAAGAAAAAGGCATACAACTCATTCGAAGAAGATCTTGCATTCAGACCTGCTGTTTATATTCCTTTCCCGCAGGCAGTTCCGAATATACCTGTTATAGATGAAACGATATGCATGTATTACAAGAACGGAAAATGCGGGATGTGCGTGAAAGTATGTGACAGAGGTGCAATCGATTTTGATCAGAAGGATACAATGATGGTTGCAGATATAGGAGCAATTATTGTTGCAACGGGATATAAACTTTACAATATAGATAAAAAATCCGCTGACTCTAAATACAAAGGTTACGGAGAATATGGATACGGGAAATACCGGGATGTCATTGACGGACTGCAGTTTGAAAGGATCGCAAGCGCATCAGGTCCTACATCAGGAGAGATAAAACGTCCATCAGACGGCAAGGTTCCGAAGAAAATCGCTTTCATACAATGTGTCGGATCAAGGGATGATTCAAAAGGAATTTCATACTGCAGCAAGATCTGCTGCATGTATACTGCAAAGCAGGCTATGCTTTACAGGCATAAGGTTCATGACGGAGAGGCATATATTTTTTACATGGACATCCGTGCCGGAGGAAAGATGTATGAAGAGTTTGTACGGCGAGCGATAGAAGAAGACAGCGTAAAGTATATACGCGGAAGAGTCTCAAGAATTTATGAAAAAAACGGAAAATATATTGTCAATGGGGAAGATACTATTGCGGGAATGCCGGTGGAAATAGATGCAGATATGGTTGTACTTGCAACTGCAATGATCCCGCAGGATAATTCTTCTGAACTTGCCCGGACAATCGGGATACCTTATGACAAATACGGATTCTTCAATGAAGCTCATCCGAAACTCAGACCGGTTGAAAGCACTACGGCAGGTGTGTTCCTTGCCGGTGCATGTCAGTCTCCGAAAGATATACCCGAATCTGTGGCTATGGCATCAGCTGCAGCTGTAAAATCCATAATTCTTCTTTCGTCAGATACGCTTGAAAGAGAACCGGTCGTTGCAAAGGTTAATGAAGACCTTTGTGCAGGATGTTTTTATTGTCAGAAAGTATGTCCGTTCGGTGCAGTGGAAGTGAAAGATGTAAAAGATATTAATGGTATTGTTTATAAAGAAGTCGCTTATATAAACCAGGGAGTTTGCCAGGGATGCGGTACTTGCACTGCTACGTGTTTATCGAAATCTATAGAGCTTGCGGGATTTAATAATGAAGAGATCTTTGCTGAGATAGCAGCTCTATAGTAGTTAGTAGTTAGTAGTTAATAAGTTTGATTTGATAACAGTTTTTTAGTACTTAATACTTAATACTAAATACCCAATACTCAATACTTAATACTTAATACTCAATACTTAATACTTAATACTAAATACTTAATACTAAATACTAGATACAATACTAAATACTAAATACTTAATACTTTGCAAAATGACTAAGCAGAAATGGGAACCGAAGATCGTGGCTTTTGTCTGCAACTGGTGTACATATACAGGTGCGGATCTTGCGGGAACATCGCGTATGAAGTATCCCGCTAATACAAAGATGATACGTGTGATGTGTTCAGGAAGCATTGATCCTGTATTTATACTAAAGGCATTCGAACGCGGTGCTGACGGAGTGCTTGTTTCGGGATGTCATCCGAATGACTGTCATTATAATGCTGGCAATTTTCACGCACGCAGACGCTGGGATTTTTTTCACGAGCTTCTTGACTTCATAGGTATTGAAAAAGGCAGGCTGCAGTTTTCATGGATATCAGCATCAGAAGGTAAAAAGTTTGCAGATGTTATTTCTAAAATTACTGAAGACATTAAAGCGCTTGGACCTTTCACTGCATATCAGAAAATGAATTCAGAGTTCACTGCTAATTTCCCTGAAGAAACTGCGGATAAAGAAATAATAAATAAAATTGAGGAGACTGTATGATGAAAGAGTTAAGAGAGTATGCAAGAGAGCTGCTTGAGAAAGGGGAAGTTGCAGCGGTTATTGGATACCGGCAGGTGTCGGATAAGCGAACCAAACCCATCATTATAACCGATCCTGCTGATACAGAGTATCTTGTATTTAATGAGCACTGCCTGAATAATCTTTCAGTATACCTGACCAAAGCAAGGATCAAAGCATTATGCAGAACCAAAGACAGGACATTAAAGCTCGCATTAACTGCCAAGCCCTGTGATGTTCATTCCATCGTTGCGCTGATACAGGAAAATCAGATACATAGGGACGAAGTTCATATAATCAGTTTTAACTGCCATGGTGCTGTAAAGGATTTCGATCTGGAATTCAACGGAGATAATCTTGCTTCCAAATGCATTACATGTGAAACGCATAAGCCGCTATATTATGATAAAATATTCGGTGAAGTGAAAGAAACTCCGAAAGCAAGTGATAAAGCGCTGGAAAGAATCAAAGAATTGGAAGGCATGACTCACAACGAAAGATTTGAATTCTTCAAAGGTGAGTTTGACAGGTGCATTAAGTGTTACGCCTGCAGAGCTGTTTGTCCGCTTTGTTATTGTCAGAGGTGTATAACTGATAAATCAATTCCGAGATGGATAGAATCAAGTTCTCATCAGCGTGGAAATTTTTCATGGAACATTGTGAGGGCATTTCATCTGAGCGCAAGATGCACAGGTTGCGGCGAATGCGACCGGGCTTGTCCAGCTGATATACCGTTAAGCCTGATAAACAGAAGAATGGCAATGGAAGCGAAGAATTCATTCTCTTATGTATCAGGAAGAAGTTTAGAGACACCGACTCTTGTGGGAAGTTTTAATGCGAAGGATAGTGATGAGCTGTTTATGTAGTGAATATCGAGTTTCTAGTAAAGAGGAAAGTGTATTGAGTATTGAGTATCGAGTATTGAGTATTGGATATTTGTTATCGTCTAATTTATAATTTGTAATTGGTAATTAAAATCAAGTTGGGTTGGTAAAATAAATGGAATTTTAAAATGGATGAGAAAATAATTTCAAAAGATGATCTGCTAAGTATATGTAAAGATGTGATAGATAAAGGGCATACCTTATTATCTCCCGGAACAGCTGAATACATTCCTGTCAGGGATATTACACAGATAAAGCTTGATCATAAGGCATTACCTTCGAAGACATCTTACAAGTCTTATGTCTTTCCTAAATCTGAGCCTATTCTATACTATAAGAGAAGCAAGAATGATGTTCAGCTTATTGATGTAAATGTTGATGGTAAGAATATAATCATACTAGGAGCAAAGCCTTGTGATACGAATTCTTTAAACATAATGAGACATTTATTCAACTGGGATTACAGTGATGAGTTTTTTAATCTTCGTGAAAAACATTTCATAATAATAGGTCTGATGTGCAGCCATTATGACGAATATTGCTTTTGTACTTCCGTAGGTTCTTCACCTGTATCTGAAAAAGGATCAGACATTTTTCTTATACCTCTTGATGATAATAATTATACACTGAGAATTGTAACAGATAAAGGAAAAGAATTCATTGAGAATTACTCCGGATACTTAAAACCCGGAGATGAATCACGGACTCAAAAAGCCTTGGAAAATGTAAAGCAACCTGATATTGCATTTGACAGCAAGGAAGTTCATGAATGGCTGGGGAAAAATTTTGAAAATCCTAAGTGGGAAGGAATCGGGAATATATGTTTGTCCTGTGCTCAGTGTGCTTTTGCATGCCCTGTTTGTCACTGCTTTGATATTGTGGATGAGGACTACAGTTATACTGAAGGAAGAAGGATGAAGAACTGGGACGGATGCCAGTTCGGGAATTTTACGCTTCATGCTTCAGGCCACAATCCCAGGGATATTCAAAGCAAGCGGTACAGGCAGAGAGTAAATCATAAGTTCAGATATTATGTAGATAAGTTCGGAGAGATCTTATGCACCGGCTGCGGAAGATGTTCAAGAGGCTGTCCTGTCAGCATTGACATTAAAGAGATAGTTTCAAATTGCAAAGACTAAGGAGAAAAGAAATCATGAACAACATTTATATGCCGCACCTTGCGGAGATTAAAGAAATCATTGACGAATCTCCCGATACAAGAACATTCAGACTCAGATTCAAAGATGCAGATACTTCTGACAGATTTGAATTCAAAGCCGGACAGTTCGCGGAATATTCGGCATTCGGTGACGGCGAGTCAACCTTCTGCATTGCTTCCTCCCCTACCCGCAAAGAATTCGTAGAATGTTCATTCAAGGTTTACGGAAAGGTAACGCAGGCTTTGCACAGGATGAACAAAGGTGACACGATAGGTATAAGAGGACCTTACGGCAACTGGTTTCCTCTTGAAGACTTAAAGGGAAAAAATATTTTATTCATAGCCGGCGGAATAGGCATTGCGCCGGTCAGATGTGTCATTGATAATGTTCTCGATCTAAGAGATGATTATAAAGATATCACAATCATTTACGGAGCGAGGTCAGTAAGCGATATCATATACAAGCAGGAAATAAAAGAATGGAAAGCACTCCCGGATCTGAAAACGTTTATTACTGTTGATCCCGGAGGCGAGACAGTTTCATGGGACGGAGAAGTAGGATTTGTTCCATCGGTTGTAGAAAAGATAGCTCCCACGTCAGATAACACTGCAGTAATACTTTGCGGACCGCCTGTGATGATAAAGTTCACAATACCTGTGCTGACTAAACTCGGATTCAGGGATGAAGATATTTATACAACACTTGAAAACAGAATGAAATGCGGACTCGGCAAATGCGGAAGATGCAATATCGGAAATGTTTATGTATGTAAAGACGGACCCGTGTTTACTTATGCGCAGATAAAGAGACTGCCGCAGGAGTTTTGAAAAGTATTGGGTATTAGGTATTTGGTATTAGGTATTTGGTATTTGGTATTATGTAATGGGTTTTGGGTTTTGCTCTGTATTAATTGTACATTCTACGATGTTCATTGCTAATTATTCATTATTCATTACTAATTACTCATTGTAAAAAGAAGGAATGTTATAACTCCTACTGATATTGGTAGTCCCTGACAGCGAACTCTGTTAAACAGCTAATGGAAAAAGTTTACAGATGAATCAATTACAAAAACCATTGATAAACTTCCCGGTCTCTCCAAAATATTTTTGAAGGGTCCGGGAAGACTTATTTATACCTGAAGAATAATCAAACTCGTTACTGTTAAATAATATGTAATGAGAATTCATATAAAAAAAAGATTTAATTCTTTATTCTTTTTAGGAAATATCTTCTATGCCGGAATATTTTAACAATTCTTTGACACTTGGTAACTTGGGATTATATATTTTGGTGCTATTTGATTTATAGTGGGTCTGCCTTTATTGTTACAGATATGCTTTTCACAAATTTGACCGGCAGATTTGTCATTTCCGCGAGCTCCTGGAGGGGGTACCCTCTTGGTCATCCAATCAGTAAATTTTAAATAATAATTATATGAACACTTAAAATAATTACATTCTTGCCTGCGGAACAAAACATAAAAGGAACAGAAAATGGAAGATAAGATTGATTGAAAAGGAAAGTACGGATTGTAATAATTTGTCTATTGAAATAGTCGGATCAGAAGAAATGCTGATCTGAATTTTCAGCTATAAGAATGTTTTTATTATTGGATGACCCAGAAGGGGTACCCCCCGCCAAAAGCACCCGGGAATGACAGAAATTTGTTTTGTTGTTTTCAATCAATCTGCATCTTTGAGGGAAGAATTTATTTTCAGAAATTGCTTTCCGCTTTAAATCATTCAGCACCATAAAACTTAATAAACTGCTTATATTCTTCATAAGCATGAATAGCGTATAATATAGAATCATGATTAATTGCTATTCCTGAAATGTATTTTTCTATTCTTTCACGATTTTATTCAGGGATAATCGGTTGCATGTGCATTGTCGTGAAAATAAAGTGATTATATAAATTTCTATATTCAATTCGCATTTTAAAATAATAAGGCAATAAGGTTAGATCCGTTTGGGTTATGTATTAAGGTAAAAAACTCGAAATAAGGTTAGATGGCTTGTTGAACACTTGAATTGTAAATTTTTCACAGCTGCCCATAATATTTAAAATTCTAAAATTAACTTTCATTTTATTTATGAAATTAAAATAAAAAATAAGTTTTCTTTAAGCTCTGCACAACCCCCACCCCCTTCACCCAATGCCATTAAGCTAAGGTTCAATACTGAAGAACTTCAGAAGTCTTATTCACAGCGCTTCTAAGATTTTAAGTTTTAATTGAGACCTCTGAAGTTTTTGTTCTTAACTTAATGGCATTGCCCCCGTCACCTCCCCTTGAAAAAATAAGTGGAGGGGTCTATGAATTAGTGAGTGAAAAAGCAAAAATATAAATTCAAAGTGTAAGTTATTCTATAGTTCCCCCTCCTTGCAAAGGCAATGACATTAAGTTAAGGAATTTGAATTTCTAAACTTAAGGGTTTTAAATCAAACAATATCTTATATTCAGAACTAAACCTTAATAGAAAATGAAATAAATTAAACATAACCTTATTACATTATTAAATAAAACAAAATAAGGTAATAAGGTTAAAATATATGAAAGCAACATTCTATTAAGGTTTCTGAAAAAATAAGGTTTTCAACTCGTGAAAGTTGATTACAAAAAAAAGAAGCTCTTAACTTAATGGCATTGCCTTGCAAAGGAGGATGTTAGGGACAATGCCATTAAGATAAGGAATTTGGATTTCTAAACTTTAGATTTTTAATCAACCAATATCTTATTTTCAGAACTTAACCTTTGTAGAAAATCACATCAATTAAACATAACTTTATTACAATATTAAATAGTACAGAATAAGGTAATAAGGTTAAAATACATGAAATTAATATTCTAATAAGGTCTCTGAAAAAATAAGGTTTTCTTCTCATGAAAGTTAATTACAAAAAGAA
>CAZLOL010000045.1:0-20066 GCA_964561045.1 uncultured Ignavibacteriaceae bacterium
TATTTCAGAAGAATCATACGTTTTACTTCCGAAAATTGTTCTGTATCAGATTCAATCTTTAGTTCATAAAAATATATCCCGCCGGGAAGATCACTACCGTCAAAATAATACTTGTATGTACCGGGATTCATGCCTTTATTTACCAATACTATTACTTCCTTTCCAAGTACATCATATATTTTCAAAGTTGCAAATCCGAAATCCGAAATCCGAAATTCCAAATTCGTGACAGGATTAAACGGGTTTGGATAGTTCTGAAACAGTTTAAAGCTTTTTGTAATATCACTTTCTGCAGATATACCCGTTATTGTCTGAGAATATTTTAAAGTAACTATATCATAATAAGCGGGACTTCCAGCCTGCCTGCTTCTGCCGGCTATATATATATTCCCCGAAATATCGATTGTCATAACATCGGATATGTCATTCAAATTTGAAGGTCCATTATAACTCATTGTCCAGAGTGAATCGCCGTTTGTATTATATTTAATGGTTGTAAAGTCATTGCTTCCTCCGGTTACATAAACATTACCGGTATTATCTGTTAACACTGCATTTCCACCTTCACCATTCTGAGGATTAGAATAAACTCTTTCCCATTGAAAATTTCCGGAAGAATTATATTTGATCGTTGAAAAAAAATATGATGACATATTATATACCTGCCCGGTAAGAAAAATATTCCCGCTGTTATCAAGGCAAAGAGCCGCCGGATCATCATGATTTGTCTGCAAATTTCCGAGCCCGTTATAGACTCTTGTCCATAATGTATCTCCGGAAGAATTTATCTTCACTACTGCAAAATCACCGAATGTTGCAGTGGATTTCTTTGCCGCAAAATAAATATTCCCTGAATTGTCTCTGCATAAGACTTTATTTGTTTCTGCTGCTTCGAATGAATAAGTTCTATTCCATAAAAGATTTCCTTCATGACCATATTTGAGTATTGTCGTGCCTCTGCCGTAAACATATACATTTCCGTTATCATCAACAATTATATCGCGCGGAAGATTTGTTCCTCCGGACGGATACTTTGCAACCCAGAGTGAATCACCCTGAGGAGAGTATTTTATCGTGACAAAGACCATAGGTGTAGTTCCGAAAGTATAACCGCTTACATAAATATTATCATCCGGATCTATAAACATTGCCACCGGCTGATCCATCGCAGTTGATGATGCTCCGTTATATCTTTTTACCCAGAGAGAATCACCGTTCGTATTATATTTGATAGTGATGATATCATAAGTCCCGGTTTGATTTTCTGAAAGACCTGTGACACAAGGATTCCCTGAATTATCCAGAGCCATATCTATTGCCCTGTCTTCAATCAATCCTGTATAAATTCTTCTCCATTGCTCCTCTCCTGATGAATTATATTTAATTGTAACAAAATCAGTGAGTGTTGCACCAATCATAGAACCTGAAATAAATACATTTCCCAAATTGTCAACGTCTATTCCTGCAATATTATAAAATCCACCAGGAGGATTTGTAAATCGGCTGATCCAGTCCTGTTTTACCTGCGCATTTAAATTTATCTGTAATATAAGAAATATTATTATTGAAAAGATCTGTTTAATCATTTTCATAAATTTTATTTAAACAAATTTATAAAGTATATACATTTTTTGTAAATCCATTTTTAGTCCAAATGTAGTATTCATCGGACATTTGACATTTGAAATTATATTTAAATCCCCGACATCCAGAAAAATATCAATGCAAAACTTTCTTTAATGCAAAATGAAATAGTGCCTGAAGGAGAAAGTTCTTTATCCGAAGCAATACAGTCAGAGTTGATATTATTGAACCGGCATATTTCTGATGCTCTGTATAAATGAAAATTATCCGATACTAAAATTATTTTCTTCCAGTTTTGTGTATTGTAAAGGTTGTCTCTTACAAACTGTATCTGCTCTACAGTCGAGCCCGATTGATTTTCCAGTATGAGATTTTCAGGAGCAACGCCGTATTTCAGCAGAACGTTTTTAGAGACCTCGCCTTCGGTAAGTTCATTCGGAGACCCGCCACCTGTTATGACAAGCTTCGGAACTATATTTTTTTTATATATCTCATAGCCCTTATTTATCCTTTCCTTTAAGACCGGAGAAGGTCTGTTTCCTCCCCACACAGCCGCTCCGAGTATCACTCCTGAATTTGCTTTCAGATCTCCGTTTTCATATTTCAAATGATCATCATTAAAACCAAATATTTTAATAAAAACAAGGGAAGTAAATGCAACAAGAATCAGAACGGAGATGAAAAGACTTTTAAGAAATTTGAATTTTTTCGAGGCTGAAAAAATGATTCCCGTAAAAGAAGAGAATAAAAACAGATTAGAAACAAGAAAAGTACTAACAAGTGTTATTTTAGTTTCTTTCTGTTCAAACTGAGATGAAAGAATCAGAGCAGCAAGCCCGGCCACTGAAAGAAACAATAAGAAAAACAATGAGTATCCGCTTAACTGTTCCCTGAAGAAAAGATCTGCCGAAATGAGAATTAAAAGAAATGAAAAGAAAACTATAGATATAATATTGCCTGCTTTATCTTCAAATCCTTTTAACAAGAGGTTTTGATTCTTATATCTTAAATAATACAGAACTCCGAAAGAAATGAATTCCGATATAAGTATTAAAATTAAATATGATCTGTTCCGGCTGATGAGTAATTATCTTAAATTTTAACTATTGTAAACTTAACGGAAATATTAATTGCATTAAAGTAATATTCTAATCTGAGTTAATTGAAATATGTTAATTGTGTTAATTGTGTTAATTGTTTTAATCAACACAATTAACTACACGAACTGCTTATCAAAAAACTACTTGAAAGAAAAGCAGAATTAAATTAACTTAACTCACAAAAATTCAGGAGCATAATTAATGTCCAAATTATTAGAAGTAAAGAATCTAAAAACATATTTTTACACAGATGACGGAGTTGCTAAAGCAGTTGATGATGTAAGTTTTGCATTGGATAGCGGTGAAACACTCGGACTCGTAGGCGAATCAGGTTGCGGGAAAAGCGTATCCGCACTTTCCATCATGAGACTCATAGCTCAGCCTCCGGGTAAAATAGTTAACGGCGAGATTTTATTCAAAGGAAAGGATATTTTAAAGATCCCGGAAAAAGAGATGCAGGATATAAGAGGCAATGATATCGGCATGATCTTTCAGGAGCCGATGACTTCACTAAATCCGGTTTTTACCTGCGGCAATCAGATAGAAGAAGCCGTCATTCTCCATCAGAAGCTTTCAAAAGAAAAAGCGAAGGTCAAGGCGATTGAAATGCTAAAGCTTGTAGGTATCCCTGCTCCGGAGCAGCGGTACAATGAATATCCGCATCAGCTCTCAGGCGGTATGAGGCAAAGGATCATGATAGCAATGGCTCTTTCTTGTAATCCTGAAATACTGATTGCAGACGAACCTACAACAGCTCTCGACGTGACTGTTCAGGCGCAGATCCTGGAATTAATAAATAAATTACAGCGGGAACTGGGAATGGCCGTGATCATGATAACGCATGATCTCGGCGTGATCGCGGAAGTTTCAACAAGAGTTGCCGTAATGTACGCCTCAAAAGTTGCAGAATACGGGAATGTTGATCAGATATTTTACAATCCCAAGCATCCATATACTATCAGTCTGCTTAATTCCATACCCAAACTTAACAAAGGAAAATCCAGGTTAGCAACAATAGATGGAAACGTACCTGCTCCGACTCATTATCCTAAAGGATGTCATTTCTGCACCCGCTGTACTTTCGCTATAGAAAAATGCTGGAATGAAGAGCCACCTGTAGAGCAGATAGAACCTGAGCACACAGCATCATGCTGGAGAGTAAATGAGATTGATAAATTTAAAGAGCAGTTACTGGCTTCAGTTATTTAAAATTAGAAATTTGTAAAATTGTTGCATTCCCTGAATTCCTTATATGGAATTTAGGGTTTGTTTTTTTAACTACATATTATGGACATTTTAATAAAAGAAATAAAACAACTTGTCACTTGCAGAAATAATTCTCGTTTCCCAAAATCAGGGAAAAAGCAGTCTGATATCGGTCTGATTGAAAACGGAAATATATTTATTGAGGATGAGAAAATCTCATTTGTTGGAAATAATTCCGAACTGAAAAAATTTCTGGCAATAAACAGATCGACGAAGTATGAAATTATTGACGGCAGAAATAAGATCATTATGCCGGGATTCATAGATTCACATACGCATTTCGTTTTTGCAGGATCCAGGGAAAATGAATATGAGATGCGTCTTGCAGGTAAGTCCTATCAGGATATTGCAAAAGCAGGCGGCGGAATTTTATCAACGGTTCAGGCAGTCAGAAAAACACCTAAGAATATTCTGAAGGAGATTGCGGCTGAAAGGCTGAAAAAATTCGTTATGTACGGAACCACTACTATTGAAGGTAAATCAGGTTACGGTCTTGATCTTGGGAATGAGGTGAAAGCGCTTGAAGTAATGTGTGAGCTTAACAATGAGAATAAATACGGGCTTGATATCATACCTACATTTCTCGGCGCACATTCGGTGCCTCCGGATAAGACCAAAGAAGAATACGTCCGCGAGATATGCCATAATCTTATTCCTGTAATTTCAAAAGAAAAGCTCGCGGTATTTATAGATATATTTATTGAAAAAAATTACTTTGATACCGATGATGCCGACAGGATATTCACAATGGGAAAAAGATTCGGGCTGATCCCGAAGCTTCACATGGATCAGTTCAATTCCATAGGCGGAATGGATACAGCTATAAAGCATAAAGCTGCATCGGTTGATCATCTTGAGGTTCTGACAACTAAAGATATTGAGAAACTTATTAAATTCCATAAGAACAAATCAGAAAGAAAGATCATAGCAAACATTCTTCCGGGTGTTTCTTATTTTCTTGATATTCCTTATGCGCCTGCACGGGAATTAATTAAAAATAATCTTCCGGTTGCGCTGGCTACTGATTTTAATCCCGGAAGCTGTATGACTGAAAATCTGCAGATGATAATGTCACTTGCGTCATTAAAACTTAAAATGAGCGCTGAGGAAATTTTAAATGCCGTTACTATAAATGCAGCTTTTGCAGTTAACATGGAAAACAGGATAGGCAGCATTGAGACAGGTAAACAGGCGGATATTCTTATATTTGAAATGCCCTCTTATAAATATCTGATTTATAATTTTGGTGTTAATAATCTTGAATCGGTTTATAAAAAGGGCAGGCTTATATTTAAAAGCTGATTCTCTGAATGAACGCATATTATTAAACAAAATAATTCTTTTGATATGAAAAAAATAACTCTGATAATATTATTTCTGGCAAATACTGTATTTGTAAACTGCAGGATGTCTTCAACAAGAGATGAATATGTAAAACCGGATCAAAATACCGGGATGAAAAAAGATACATTAGAAAGATCATTTGAGGTAAAGTTGGTCGCTGATAATCTGTATGTTCCTTGGAGTATTGTCTTTACTGATCCTGACAGAATTCTTATCACGGAAAGAAACGGAAAGCTCAGGATCATTCAAAACGGGATCCTTTCTGAAAAGCCTTTAAAGATTTTTGAAGAAGTTTCCTCAAACGGAGAAGAAGGTCTTATGGGATTAGCTCTGGATCCGGATTACAAGGAGAATAAATTCATTTATTTAAGTTATGCTTACGGCGGATCAGATAAAATGTCAGTTAAAGTTGTAAGATTTAAAGATGAAGGTGATAAATTATCTGATGAAAAGACCATTATGGATGGTCTTCCTGCCGAAAGATATCATGCCGGATGCAGGCTGAGATTCGGACCTGACGGCAAGCTTTATATTACAACCGGAGATGCAGGAGAAAGAAAACTGGCACAGGATATAAATACTCTTTACGGAAAGATACTGAGAATAAATCCGGACGGTACCATACCTGCCGATAATCCATTCCCTGATAATCCTGTATGGAGCTTTGGACACAGGAACCCGCAGGGAATTGACTGGTATCCCGGAACAAGCATACTTTATTCAACTGAACACGGACCTTCAGGATTTGACGGACCCGGCGGCGGAGATGAAGTGAACATAATTGTCAAAGGCGGAAATTACGGCTGGCCTGTTGTTTCACATAAAGAAAGCAAAGAAGGAATGATATCACCTGTACTTGAATTCACCCCTGCAATTGCCCCAGCTTCAGGAATGTTTTACAGATCGGATTCGATCCCTCAGTTTAAAAATAATTATTTCTTTGGTTGTTTGAGAGGAAGCGGAATTATGAGGGTTGAAATAGATATTAATGATCCTTCAAGAATTATTTCAAATGAATTGCTGGCTGAAGTAAATTTCGGAAGAATAAGAGATATTACGCAAGGACCAGACGGTGCAATTTATTTTTCAACAAGCAACAGGGATGGCAGAGGAAGCATAAGAGAAGGAGATGATAAGATCTATAAAATAATCAGGAAAAATTAGGATACATCAGGTAATTCAAGTGAAGTATCTTTCGATTCAAGCTCACGCCAGATCCTCTGACAGGGAAATTGATTTTCATACAAAGCCCTTGAGATCATTACAGAATCAATTTCCGGATGATTCAGGTCCATGATCATTTTCAGGTCCTGATATTTTGAAATTCCTCCGGCGGAAGTTATTTTTAATTTGGTATTTGAAGCAATTTCCGTTAACCTGTTAATATGTGGACCGCAAAGATTTCCCACTCTCGTCACATCCTGATAAATTATTCTTTTCACGCCTATGAATTCCATTTGCTTTGCGAATTCAAGAGGAGTGATGCCGGCATAATTTATCCATCCGTCCATTACCACGTTATTCAGTTTTTCATCAATGCAAACTGCAAGTTTACTGGAAGAAAAATTATCAAGTATTTTTTTTATCAGATCAGGATTGTTCAAAGCTGCTGTTCCGATAACTATCCTGTAAATTCCGAGATCTTCGATAATTTTTTTCGCAGTTTCAAAATCTCTTATGCCTCCGCCAAGTTGAATGGGAATATCCACTGACTTTGTAATCTCTTTTATGAGTTCAAAGTTTTTCATATTGCCGTGAAGAGCGCCGTCAAGATCCGTAATGTGAATTGTTTTGAAATTTTCCTTACGGAAAAGCATTGCGATCTTTATAGGGCTTTCAGAATAAAACTCCGTGCTGTTGGAAAGTCCCTGTATCGTTCTGACACACTTACCGTCTTTAATATCTATAACTGGTATGACAAGCATGATGATAAATTATTTATTTACTATTGCAACTTTTCCGGTTCCAACCTTGCTGCCGTCACTGTTGAAAGCTACAATAATATAAATTCCCGTAGAAGCATATTGATTATTTTGGTTTCTTCCGTTCCAGAAAGCAATTCTCCCGCCCGGTGAATCAAATTCATTTACAATTTCACCGTTAAGTGTAAGTATTTTTATAATAGAGTTTTCAATTAATCCGTCAATTTTTAAATCTACTGCAGATGGAAGGACATACGGATTTGGTGAAGCGCTTATCTGATCAAAATCCTGAACAGGTTCTATCGCATCAGTTAAATATGACGACAGACCTTTCTGAGTCCCGAAAAAAGCCTTGCCCGTTTCATTACTTACTGCAATAGTTGTTACCTTGTTTGCAAGTATAGGAGTTTTGGCAGTATTTAACTGTTCGATCAAAGTGGATCCGTCGGGTGACAAATGAAACACGCCGTTGGTTTCTGTTCCTATCCATTTGGAATTCAGAATGTCATAAGTAATTGAGATACAGTTCTCAGTAAAAGGTACTTTCAGGTTCCCGGAAATTATTCCAAGCTTCTGAGGACGGGGTTTTAAGTTCGGATTTTGAATCGCGCCGTACGGGTTGTTAATAATGAATACTCCGTTATTAGTTGTGATCCACACTTCATTGTTTTTATCAACTATTACATCGGTTACATTTGTTACTTCGCTTCCAAAATCTGAATTATCATAAAAACCGTATATATCATCTGCAGGATTATCGAGAGAACCGTTCTCATTGAAAAAATAAATTCCCGATCTTGAACCGCTTGAAACTATCCATTTAGTATTGTAAGAATCCACTGCTATTTCTGAAAGAGAAGAAGAGCTTATTATAGAAGGATTAATAAATCCTATCCACTGATTGCCTGTGTTGAGAGCATATAAGGATCTTCCGCTGTTGGTTGCGAAAAAAGTAATCCAGAAAACCCCAAAGTTATCATAAGCTCCGCCGTAAGTAGCGCAAAAATTCGGATTGTTTGATATTCCGGGCAATATGGAATTTGAAGGATTATAGTTTCTGAATGTATCTGCAAGTATCAGAGTCGGACCGCCGCCGTATCCCAAAGCCCATACATTTCCGTTACCGTATGAAATTTTCTGAAACCAATTAGAATTTCCAATTCCGGGATGTGTAGTAAGATTATAATTTTCCCATGTACTTCCGTTAAACTTATAAAAGCCGGTGTTTTGAGTTCCGCCTGCAGCCCATACATTATTAAAATTATCAATTACTATCTGATTGAAACTATTTGAGTAAGGGCTGTTTGGAAATATGTATTCTGAATATCCGGAAGAACTTAATAATATTCCGTTATCTGATACTCCAAGTGCGGGTTGACCATTATTGTCATAAGATAAAGTTTTAAAACTGGCTGAAGATTTAAACAAGGTTATGTTAGACAGATTTGAACCGTTTGAGCTGTAAACGGAACTGCCCGAAATAAAGTAAATATTGCTTCCGATTGTCTTTATGAAAATAGTATTCTGACTTGCTACCGTGGGATTGGGATATAATCCCCATAAAAAGCCGTCATAATAACTAAATCCTGTCAATGATCCTGCAAATATCTTATTATCATAAGATTCAATGGTTTTTACATCAGCATTTAAATTTAATGAGTTAAAGTTTGTCCATGAAGCCGGATTATTTAAATTAGAATTTGCATAATCTGCATAAGCAACTCCAGCTTTAGTAGCTGCATACAGAATATTATTTTTTGAAGTCAAAGCATAAACAATAGTGTTGTTCGGGAAACTGCCGAGTTTATAATAAGGTGCATCGACAAAAGTAAAATTTATATCAGATATTTTCTGAATGCCATAACCTGTAGCCACAAACATAAAAGAACCGGTCTGATAAAGAAAATTAATAGCTTTATTTGCTTCAGTTGAATTTTTTATATCAAAAATATATTTCCATGTATTGTTTTGTATATTTAAGATCGAAATTGATCCATCGCTTGCTCCTACCCATAATCTGCTGTTGTTATCCAATGCAATTGAGGTGAGATCATTATTTATAAGTCCGTTAAGATTTGTATATTTACTAATTACTTTTCCGTTTGACATTTCTGTAACGTATAAACCTCCGCTTGAAGCGCAGTATATCTTTCCTGAAGCTGTATCTGCAGCAAGCGATGTAATATTCTTAAGATCCGTAAAATTTTCCCACTTTGAACTTTGGGAATTTGAATAATTTACCGACAGGAAAAATACTGAAATTACAACAAAATATATTTTTGCCATAATAATATTATATTTATTTAAGTTCTGTAAAATAAAGAAATTTTGTAGAAATGATTATGTATTAAATATTATTGAGGATTAAGATAAATAAATATAATTTATCAAATTGAAGAAATATGATTTTTTTAGTTTAATTATTTACGGAATCAATATTATTGATTTAATTTATAAAATCAATAACATTAAATTATCTTTGCAGCCCTGAATTCCTGCAATGATAATGTTTATGTTCTTAACAGTTATATTGGATTTTATCTAAAATATAAACCGGAAGAAAATATCTCCTCCGGTTTACTATACACGATTAAAAAAGTAAATTACTTAATCAGCAGCATTTTTTTTGTCATTACATAATCCTTAGTTTCCATTTTGTAATAGTAAATTCCGCTTGAATAATTCGAACCGCTGAATGTTGCTTCATAACTTCCGGGCTGAAGACCTTCATTGACTAAAGTTTCCGTGATTCTTCCGGTTATATCATAAACAGAAATTTTTACGTTCTGTGATCTTGCTACATCAAATCTTATTATAGTTGACGGATTGAATGGGTTTGGATAATTGTTTTGAAGATCAAATTTATCCGGAATTATAGATGAAATGACGTTAATTCCTACATTGGTTCTTGCTAAAGTCAATATATAAGAACTTGATGCGCTTGTTGAATCATATCCATTAAAAGCCCATGACCTCCAGCTGCATCTTACCGAATCATTCACAGTACCTAAAACAAGAGCAAGTGAATCCAGAAAACTTTTTCTTAAACTGATAACTGTATCTGATCCGCCGTTATCGCTGTTGTAAATATAATCTGTTCCCCCGACACCTAATTTTCTTATCTTAAATTTATATCTTAATGAAGGATGTGTTCCTGCACTTTTCCAGACAAATTTCTGTATATCTGTGTTAGTTGCTGATGTTTCAATTCTTGTATTAGTTGGAGGTGAAACAAGATCAAATGAAGTATAAGAAAGAATTATCCTGAAACTTGCATCACTGGTATCTCCAACGGAAGGATTCCCGGAATCTAAAACTCTTATCTTTGCCTGAGTAGTATAGCCGACATAAGGAATTGTCCAGTTATATTCTCTCTGCTGTGCGGGTACATTGTTTTGTATAATTGTCCATGAGGCTCCGTTATTTGTGGTCAATTCAAGATTTACATTTCCTGTTAATGAACTTCCCCAGTAAATCTTAGTTGAAGTCAGAGTTCTGAATGTTTCTCCGCCGTTAGGAAATGCAGCATAAATTGCCTGTTCACTGGTTGTCAGACACGGAGCCGACTCCGCATAATTTCTTATCAAGGCTCCCGGCTGATCGCCGAAATCCATAATCACAGAACCGCCGGATACTATATCGCAATAGCTCATTATTGTTCCGGCTGTCGGGTGAAGAGGTCCGCTGTAGCAGCCGCCTTCTACATCATAGCACGTGTCTATCGGACCTCCGACCCAGCCGCAGTTATGCGTATGGGGTGATCCGAAATTATGTCCGATCTCATGCGCTGCAACTTCCACATCATATGAATAAGCCGGTAACTGATTTATAACTCCGGTAAGTGTTGCACTCAGACCATAGCCGAAATTAGGATTGCATAGTACATTTACATAAGCAATTCCTGCAACATCTAAATTATTTCTTCTGCTTATAAGATGAGCTACCGTGCGGTCAACCCCGCCCTGATTTGTTACCCATTCAATACGAAACTGATTAAGCATTGTAGGGCCGCTTGTGGATGTATAAGGATCCGGAGTTGTCCAGACACGAAGGTAACTGACGATCAGTTTTATATTCTCATCCTTTACATATACAGCAGAAGCTGATGCCATAATTGCCAGTGCATACGCAGTTGCATTGGGAACTGAATTGCCGTAAACTCCGTATGTTGCAAAATCAATATCAATAGCAACTTTGGCGACAAGAAAACTGCTTGTAGACAGGTCTTTATGTTTACCGTTTATTTCCTGCATCTTTCTTAAAACATCATCCGGTACCCCAAACTGTTCAGATCCGCATTTAAAGTTTCTCTTATCTTTTAATTTAGCCGGCTGATATATTATTAAGTCCTGAGTATCATTGTTATTTTTATCTTTTAAAGCTCCTATGACATATTTCTCATTTGCTGATTCAATCAGTCCGACAAGACTTCCTTCATAAAATGTCAAAGTAACAAGAGAATTCTCTTCGCCTGCTATCTTTCCTTTATAAGATAAAGTTAAATTCCGAAGATCCAGTTCTTCTTCTCCAGAAGAAGATCTTTCAATGAATTTAACGTCAGGAGTCAGTATCTCAAATCTTTCGAGTACTGCATATTTATTTTCACCGCTGAATACGGGAATTGTCAGTGTAAAAGAGTGTTTTCTCTGCTCTACAATGCTCTGATACAATTCTTTATTAATATTTAAAATTAATGCATCATCAACTGATTTTCTGTGATCTTCACCTATATTATTAGTTTTTGATTCATTTATATTAAATAGTTTCAGACTGTTATCCTGAGCATAAATTAAATTTGATGCAAAGATCAAACAAATTAGAATTAATGTTTTCATAATGTATTTATTAAGTATTAGCAAAAAAAAAGTAGGAACAATAAACGAGTTCCTACTTTAATTTCATATATTAAAAAATTACTATTTCATGTTTACGTCTATATCACAAGTAAATTTCAAATTGATCTGCGGCATATCCGGGTCATTGGTAAATACAACAATGTGTTTTTCCTGACGGCCGGTTCTACCCTGCGTATTAAATGTGATTTTTACTTCTCCGCTTTCGCCTTTTGCATATTCATTCTTTCCACCGGTAGTTGCGCCTGTGCAGCCGCATGAAGGCTGAACTTTTTCAATGATTAGCGGTGATTTACCTTTATTTGTGAATTTGAACGCATAATCAAGCTGAGGTCCCTGTGGTACTGTTCCAAAATCATGATACTCTTCATCGAATAGAATTTTAGCTGAACTGATTGATGCCGAAAGCTTTGAATTGTTTGCTAAAAAAAACATGACGGTGGAAATGATAAGCAGTCCCAGTATAAAATAACCTGCTTTTGCTGTTTTTGACTGGATGAAATTACTCATGATTTAATTCTCCTTGTTAATTATTATTTTTGATTTAATATATATTATAATTGATGCGATTAAAAGTAAAATGTCTTCCCCTATTCTTATTAAAATATCATCTTTTTGTCCGACTGTTTCAAGTGAAAAACAGCCGCAGTTAATATCAAGCCCTTTCGCATATGCCTGGGACAATGCAATTATGAATATTACCAGCATAAATGAAATCAGAAAAGAACTCCCTCTTTTGAATATTCCTGCTATAAGTAAAAGCCCGGCAATAAGCTCTATGTATGGAATAATAATGGCAAATATATTTATAAAGATATCGGGAAGGAATTTGTAATTATAAATTGCTCGGGCAAATGCTTCCTGATTCATTAATTTATCTAAAGATGCAAAAACAAAGAAGCCGCCGACGATCAGCCTGAGTAATATGAGAAAATATTTATTTGAAAGAATATTCATTTAATATTTATTTTTCTATAGGATAATTTTTGTTTTTCCATTCTTTATAACCGCCGAGAAATATTTTAACGTCATTATAACCGATCTTCGCCATTTCATAAGCATTGTCAATACTAATCTCACAGGAGTCGCTGCTGCAGTATGAGACAATGATTCTTTCTTTTTCTATGCCCTTCATCTTCTCGAGCTTCTGTTCATTAGTTGATTCCAGGAAAGCTTTATATGGAATATTTTTTGCTCCCTTTATGTGTCCTTCTTTGAATTCTATATCTTCCCTTCCGTCTATGAATACGGCATTCTGATCAAACAATTGTTTTGCGGCTTCAACGGGAATGTTCACAGGCTCATAAAATCCGCCTTTGTTAAGTTTCCCTCTCTTTGACAAATCAACGCTGTTTACAGTTTTTGCACTGTCTATAGCAAATCTTTCACTGTAATCCGCAAATAAAGGAACACCTTTTGGACTTACTGCATTTGCAATGAATCCTAATATAATACATGTAATTAAAATTATTGAAGATTCTTTTATTGTCCTGTACATAAATAAAATAAGTTGAAATAATTTTTCTTATTCAAAAAGCCTGTTCTCTGAATTTGATTTCCTTTTTCCTGTTATACCAAGATGTTTGTAAGCAAGCTGTGTCGCTTCCCTGCCTTTTGGCGTGCGTTTTATGAAACCCTCGATCATGAGAAAAGGTTCATATACGTCTTCAATAGTTCCGGGGTCTTCGCCTATTGAAGCTGCTATAGTGGACAAACCGACCGGTCCACCGTTATATTTTAAAATTATTGTCTCTAATATCTTCTTATCCATTTTATCCAATCCGTATTCATCCACGTCAAGTGAAGTCAATGCATAATCTGCTATTTCCCTGGAAATATTCCCGTCACCTTTTACGATTGCAAAATCACGTGTCCTCCTCAGTAACCTGTTGGCTATCCTCGGTGTAGCCCTGCTGCGCTTTGCTATTTCTCCCGCTCCTTCTTCAGTTATTTTCAGATTCATTATCCTTGATGAACGCTTTACAATCTCTACCAGATGTGCTGTTACATAATAATCCAGATGACAGTTAATACCAAACCTGTCAAGCATAGGCGATGATAGCAATCCCTGCCTCGTTGTAGCTCCTATCAATGTGAATTTTTCAAGTTTAATTGGAATGCTTCTTGCCGCAGGTCCCTGATCGATCATTATATCGAGTCTGTATTCTTCCATCGCGGAATATAAAAATTCCTCTACAACCTTCGGTATCCTGTGTATTTCATCTATGAAAAGAATTTCTCCTTCCTTCAGTTTCGTAAGCATTCCTGCCAGATCACCGGGTTTTTCTATTATTGGTCCTGAAGTGGCTACAATGTTTGTATTGAGTTCATTTGCAACAATATTAGCAAGTGTCGTCTTTCCTAATCCCGGAGGTCCCGTAAATAGTATGTGATCGAGAGTTTCGTTAAGCATCTTTGCGCTTTCTATGAAAACTTTCAGATTCTCTTTTACTTTATCCTGACCTATGAAATCCCTGAACTTTTTAGGACGTATCAGTGAAGTAAAATCACTTTCTATAGTCAGTTCTTCCTCAAGAATTTCCGGACTTATAATATTAACTTTACTTTTCATTTTTGTAAAAATAATGTTAATTTATGTCACAAACAATTTTAAATATTCTAATCACCATAACTTAATCAAATTATTCCTATATACTGATATGTCAAAAGATTCTTTAATGGTAAAACAGGTTTCATTTATTATAGTAGTCAGGCGCATTAAAATACTCGGCATCGCTATTACAGTAGGTATTATCGCGATCTTCGGGATGGGACTGCTTGTCGTTAAAAATAATGTAAAAGAAAATTTTGAGATAGTGAACCTGTTAACGCTTATTCTATTGATTCTAAGTGTTCCCTTCACACTGTTCTTAAAAAAAATACTATTGAAAAAAGTAAACATGTCAAATTTTCAGAATACTTTATTCAATGCTCACGTAATCCCTTTTGCGGTTCTTGATTTTGCAGCTCTTTTCTGCATCACAACAAATCTGTTTGTCAACGGAAATGTTCTCTATGCTTCGATTGCTGTTATTATTTCCGTGGCGGGTATGATCATGATTTTTCCGAAGGAAGAATATTTTGAAATATTAAAACAGAAAACTGAAATATCTTAAAATTCAGAAGAACATTTTTATCTCTCCTGAGAGCCTTTCCGTATCAACTTTTTCTATCGGATGCTGTGTATCAGGGAGTATAAGAAGTTTTCCGTTTTTTAATTTACGGTAAACTTCCACCGTTTCTTCAATATTTACCATACTATCCCTGTCGCCTGCGCTTACGAGCACTTCATTTTCTATAAATTGATAATCTTCATCCTTAAGAGTTTTATTCTTTCCAAGGCTGATCATCATATCTGCGGTCTTTTTCAATACAATCCTCCAGTCCTCAGGTGAATGGCGTATGGATAATTGCTCAGCGAACTTCGGTATCTTCTCCTGTATCCTTTCTGCATTTAGCAAAACCGATTCCCTAACTGATGACTCTTCGCTCCAGTTGAATTTCGTTGCTGTCGTGAATATTTTATTTATTAGTCCGGGATATTGCCTTGCAATATAAAGCGCGACGTAACCACCCATGCTGTACCCGTATATATTTATACCTTCAAGCTTATTCTTCTTTATAAAATAGATCACATCATCTGCAAACATTTCAATGCTGAATGGATCTTCAGGTACAGGTTTACCTCCGTGTCCGGTAAAATTCAGAAGGTATATGTCAAAATCATTTATTAATTTTTCAGCCAAAGGCTCGAGCTGAACGCTTGAACCAATAGCTCCGTGAAGCATTAGTAATTTATTCAATCTTGCAAATAGTTGATAGTTGATAGTTAAAATTTGACAGTTAAAAGCTGAAAGTTAAAACTTAAACCTTCATAACTAACAATTCCCAATTCCCAAAATCCAAAACTAAATACTTAATACTTTATAGTTAATACCTATAAAACTCTTCCCTCCTGTCTTCAAACAGATCATTACTCTGAGTAATATTTTTATTTAAGGCTTCATTCGGATCTATTTCCGCAATCCATATCTCTTCGGTATCTTTACCTCCTCTGCAGAGATATTTTCCTCTGGGATTTACAACTACGCTTTCGCCGGTAAAAGTCAGCTCGATTCCGTTTTGTATCTCTGTGCCTGTCCGGTTCGCTGTAACCGTAAATACATGATTCTCCAGCGCTCTGGTAAACATAGCTGTCTGACAGTATGACATTACCAGATTTGACGGATGACAGATTATCTGCGCACCTTTTAATGCCATTGTTCTGGCTGTCTCAGGGAATATCCAGTCAAAGCAGATCATCATTCCTATTTTGATTTTTCCGTGCTCACGGATGCTGATCTCATGCACCTGAAGCGGTGTGTCTCCGGGTGTGAACCATAATTTCTCCCTGTCAAACAAATGGATCTTTCTGTAAGTAAATATTTTTCCGTCCGGACATACCAGAACAGAAGAGTTATAAAATTTATTCTCAAATCTTTCGCTTATACCAGAAACTATGTAAGCATTTTTGTCAGTGCATATTTTCAATAATTCCTGACAGAATCCGCTGCTGCTTATTTCTTCTGATAATTCTTCAAGCTCGCTTTTATCTGTAAATAAGTAACCTGTGTTTGCAAGTTCAGGCAGAACAAGAAGATCGAATTTTATGTCTGATATTAATTCTTTTATTCTGTTTATATTCTTATCGGGTTTACCAAATTCAGGTTTGAATTGTAAAAATCCTGTTTTCATATTTTTTATTTTTCTTTTATGGCTTTAAAACAAATGAACCACGGCTTTGTCGACAGCGTATAAAAAGCGTCGGGAAATTTTTCCCTGCATTCATCCACAGGCAGCGGCTCGAGTACTTCATCAATTTTGAAATCACATTCTTTAAGCACTGTGAAGATATCCGAAAGAGGACGCCTGTAATAACTCATTTCTATGTTATATGAAGGCCATTCGTCACTAATAAGCTCTGTCTCAAAATAATTTCCTTCTTTATGTATATTGAAATCAGCAAACGGATGGTGAGTGGAAAATACCAGAACGCCTCCTTTTTTCAGAACCCTGTTGAATTCGCTGAATAAAACCTGCCAGTCCTTTATATAATGTATCACCATTGAGCACAGTATCAGATCAAACTCTTCATCTTCCGGAAGATCAAGATATGTATTCAGATTGGCTTTAAATATTTTCGCCCTGCTGCCTAATCTCTCTTTTGCAAATGATATCATTTCATCACTGTAATCAACAGCCGTAACACTTGCTCCTCTGTCCGCCAGAAGCTCTGAATAGTTTCCCGGTCCGCAGCCTGCATCAAGCACTTTAAGTCCTTTCACATCAGGAAACAATGACAGTGTAGCAGGTCTTTCATACAGTGCATTGTGAGAATTATATTCGATTTTACCCGCATAGCTCTTTACAAATTCTTTATCATTATAAACCTCCAGTGACAAAGTATCAAGATTGAGAATTTTATTTTTTGTATTTTTATTCAATTCGTTCAGAATCTATTATTATGTATTCGAATTTAGTATTTAGCAATCAGACATTGTATTTGATTTTGGATTTATTGGAAGGTATTTCAATTTTAAAATTCCAAATCCGAATTCCCAAATTCCAAATTTTATTCAAATTACTTTTTTAATATACAATCAACAATTATAAAAATATGTCAGACAAAATCATTAAATCAGATGAAGAGTGGAAAAAGTCTCTTACAGATGAACAGTATTATGTTACAAGAAAAAAAGGAACCGAAAGACCATTCAGCGGAAGGTACTACAAGCTGGATGATGACGGCATTTACAAATGCATCTGCTGCGGAAATCCTTTATTCAGATCTGATTCAAAATTTGATTCCGGATGCGGGTGGCCAAGCTACACTGAACCTGTTTCAAAAGATGCCGTAGTATATGAAGAAGACAGTTCTCACGGAATGATACGCACAGAAGTCAGGTGCGGTAAGTGCGATGCGCATCTGGGACACGTATTTGACGACGGGCCGGGACCGACAGGCGCAAGATTCTGCATCAATTCTGTTTCTCTGGACTTTGATAAAAAATAATCTGATTTTGAATTATGATAAGTGATAATTTTAATAAAGAGATCCGGGCAGCTTTCAAAATAGTCTGGATAATTTATTCGGCACTGGTTTTAATTGTTATAGTAATTACTTTTTTTTCTCCGGGTACATTGCACGAAATCTCACCTGTATGCTTAAGTAAAAGCCTTAACGGTGAAGAGTGTTTTATGTGCGGTATGACAAGTGCTTTCACTGAGATCTCAAAAGGCAATATTATTAATGCATACACTCTGAATAAATTAAGTATTTTTTTATTCACTGTTATGTCACTCAATTCGATATTCTTTATCATATTTACAGGTAAAAAATTCAGATCGTTTTTGAATAAAAGGAGATCTGATTCTAATTTCCAGAATAAAAAATTATTTCAAAATTAAACAAAAAATTAAAAATGCAATTCATTAGCTTGATCTGGGGAATACTTGCAGTGATCGGAATGCTCATTGGCTTCATCCCGTGCCTTGGAGCATACAACTGGATTAATATCCCCTTTGCAGCAGTAGGTCTGATAATCAGTATCATCAGCGTTGTAAATGCAAATCCGGGTGATTCAAAGAGTTCAGGAACTGCCGGAATCGTAATGTGTGCGGCTGCTCTTATCTTTGGAGTGATTCGTCTTTCTCTCGGCGGCGGAATATTTTAGCAGTTAGTAGTTAGTAGTTAGTAGTTAGTAGTTAGTAAATTTTGAAAATTATTACTTTATAGCAGGACAGATATTTATGTATGTCCTTTAAAAAATCACAATATAATTTATAGTCAGACAAGAATGTCTGATCTGCCTTATTTTAAGAAGTCTCAGATTTAAAAAATATAAATCGCTGCAGATTTTTACAATGTTGCCAAAAAATTTTGGAAACCGGTTCTTTTCCAATAAATTAATTCCGAATCGAATAAATTATATTTTTTAAAACAAACCCGGGTGTTTTCTTTTCCGGGCTGGGGCAGTCCAGTAAGTCCTATTCTACAGTAGCCGCAGGCTTCATGCCTTCGATATTTTGAAAAATCGCAACCGTAAAAGTTGCGACTACTTTTTAGACAGCCCCGGCGGATTTAAATCAAAGTCTGCACTTCAGGATTCAAACGTTTTGGAAGGATATGAGATTTTTAAGTGTAAGTTAAATTTAGTTTGTTGACATTTGAAATTTATTATTGTAGAATGTTCACATTGTTAATTTTAAAAAAAGGAAAAATGAAAAAATTTATTTACCTTGCTGTATTCTCATTTCTTTTGCTTGCTTCATCCAAGGAAGCATCTGCACAGGCAATGCAGGATTTCACTATCACAAATTACACCGGTGTAACTATTATGCATCTTTATATCTCTCCTTCCAAAAGTGCTGAATGGGGCGAGGATGTTCTCGGTGTTGATTATTTTAACACTGATACTTATATCCCGATTAAATTCGGAAGAAATGCCGATTTTTGTTTTTATGACATAAGAGTAACGGACAAAGATAATAACTATATGGATTTTAATGAAATTAATCTTTGCCAGTGGTCTGAACTTGAGTTGTACTTTGATCAAAGTACAGCTATTGGAACCGTAAAGTATAAGTAGAAAAGTTTACTTATTATTTAAAGGCTGCATATAAAAATATTTAATTTCCGGAACAGACATTTCAGTCTGTCCTTTTTTATATATGTTTATAATTATTATTGTGAATCAGAAATGTCCTACATTTCGTATTTCTGAATTATTTGTTTAAATAATAAAAACATCTCCGGATAATTGAATAGTTAAGGTATAAGATTAGTTAATAACAGAGTTTCTGATTTCTGAAATATAAATCTGAGAGCAGTATGATTTCTGAATTATTCACTTTACTAAGCTCCATTAATTCAGAATGAAAATTCCTTAACTTCAGTTACTCATAACTCGTAACTCGTAACTCATAACTCGTAACTCGTAACTCATAACTCGTAACTC
>CAZLOL010000046.1:0-19295 GCA_964561045.1 uncultured Ignavibacteriaceae bacterium
AAAGTTTGTAAAGTTTGTAAAGTTTGTAAAGTTCATAAAGTTTGTAAAGTTTGTATAGCTTGTATATCTTGTATAGTTTGTAAAGTTTGTAATATAAATCTCTAAATAAATATGTCTAATCTAAATATTTAACGTCTGACGTTTGACATTTGACGTTTGACGTTTAACTTTTCACGTCTGACGTTTCACGTCTGACAAATTCATAATTACCCTTTTCTGCCACACAAGAAGAATAAGAAATATCAGATTTCCAAGCGTTAGTGAAAGAATTAAATACAGATCAATTCTGTTCATCAGTGAAAAAATTATCAGCACAACCATGTGAGTTGTAGAACCTATCCAGCTCCATAATCTGATAAGAAGCTTATTCTTTGACTTATATTCTTCCGGAGTTACATCCAGCTGAATGTGATTCGTTGAGTTTTTCTGAAAGTTGGAATAAGCCAGATAGAGCGATATCAGCAATTTTTCAATGTGATGACCTTTCATAATATTCAGTCTTTCTTTTTCATATGAATATTCTTCTATCTCTTCATCAAGACTTGAAGATTTATGATACACATATTCCAGGTACATATTTCTGTAATGATCAAAGAACATATTTTGAAGTGCTTTGGAAATGCCTGCTCCGATCGTCAGAGCCCAGCTGTAAAAAGCTTCGCCGGTAATAATTGTCATTGCAATTCCGATGCCGATAAATACAGAAATTGAAGTAATGTAGTCTATGAATCCGTCTATTACCCTGCCGATCTTTGTCCCGTTCTTTTTCAGCCTGGCAAGCTGTCCGTCCATGCAGTCAAGCGTATTGCAGAAAAAAAAACTTGCTGAAGCGAGAATGAAATATGCCGGTGTTGCAAAGCCGTAAAGTACGCCGGTAAGTATCCCGAACATCAAAGCAACAATTGAAATCTGATTTGGAGTAATGTCTGTCGGATATATCAGTTTTACCAGAACAAATGATATCGGTCTGAAAATTATTAGGTCTAAAATTTCTTCAGAGTCAACTGTTTTCAGGGATCTTTTGAATTCGGATGCTAAGGACATTTAAAATTTAATTTATAAAATATTGATTACAATTCTACCTGAGTTCCTACTTCATATACCCTGTTAGGGGGAATATTAAAAAAGTCAGTTGCCCTTTGAGCGTTGTTTGACATTAAAATGAATAATTTATCTGTCAGCATTCCCAGCCCTTTCTTCCTTCCCGAAATAAGTGTCTCTCTTCCGAGAAAGAATGTGGTGCTTGCCATTTTTATCTTAATGCCGTTTTTTTCGAGAAGCTCGATTATCTGCTGTATGTTTGTAACATCCATAAACCCGAAATTAGCTATCACTCTGTAAAAACCTTCCGTTGGCTGCTCTATCTGAATACTCTCTTCCGGTTTTATATGAGGAACTTTAAGAAACTTAACTGTAAGTATAATAATTTGTTTGTGCAGAAGCCTGTTATGCTTTATATTAAGTATTAAAGGCGGAGGAGTTCCTTTGGAATTGCTTGACATATAAATAGCAGTACCCGGAATAGCGATCATCCTTATGCTTAATATTTCTGTAATGAAATTCTCAAGAGACATTGTCTGCTGATGTATCTTTTCAAGAAGATTCTTTCTTCCTTTATTCCAGGTAGTCATCATTAAATAAATAATTGCACCCATTACAAGCGGCACCCATCCGCCCTGAAATATTTTAAGAAGGTTTGCTCCCCAGAATGAAAGGTCTATTAATAAAAAGAACGAAGTTACAATTATTGCTAATGGTAATTTCCAGTTCCATAGTTTTCTCATTGCTACAAATAAAAGTATGGTAGTAATTACCATAGTAGTTGTAACTGCTATACCGTATGCTGCTGCAAGATTACTTGATGATTTAAATCCTAAAACCAGAGCAATTGTTGAGACAAACAATATCCAGTTAAGCTGAGGTATATAGATCTGACCTCTCTCATCTTCTGAAGTATGAAGTATTCTCAGTCGTGGTAAATATCCTAATTGTAATGCCTGAAATGTCAGTGAAAATGCACCTGATATTACAGCCTGTGATGCAATTACAGTTGCAAATGTTGCTAATATTACAAGCGGATACAATGCCCATTCAGGTGCAAGGAAATAAAACGGATTTTTAACTGCGCCGTGATCCCTTAAAAGTAAAGCACCCTGTCCGAAATAATTTAACAGAAGGCAAGGAAGAACTAATGCAAACCAGGCAATTTTTATTGGCTTACAACCAAAGTGACCCATATCGGCATACAATGCTTCTCCTCCGGTAACTACAAGAAATACCGAGCCTAAAATTAAAAAACCATGATAACCATTCTCAATGAAAAAATTTATTGCATAATTCGGATTAACTGATTTTAATACTTCAGGTGTTTCAAACACAGAAATAATTCCGAGTAAAGCAATACTTATAAACCATAAAAATGTAACAGGTCCGAAAATTTTTCCTACTCCTGTAGTTCCTTTATACTGAACTGCAAACAAAACCGTTAATATGATTACCGTGAGCGGTATTATAACAGGTTCAAAAAAGGGTGTTGCAATTTTTAATCCTTCTACCGCACTAAGTACTGAAATTGCCGGAGTGATTATTCCGTCACCGTATAATAAAGATGCACCGAATAATCCCAGTGTCAGTATGATCATATACTTCCATCCGCTTGAATTATCTGTTTTTACCAGTGCCATTAAAGCTAGTATTCCGCCTTCCCCATCATTGTCAGCCCTCATTACGAGCAATAAATATTTTAAAGAGATAACTATAATCAGTGACCAGAATATCAGAGAAAGAATTCCAAGTACATTATTATCCGTAGGAGGCATCGGGTGATGTCCATAAAAGCATTCTTTCAAAGCATAAAGCGGACTTGTGCCTATATCACCATATACAATTCCCAATGCGCTTAAAGATAGAAGTAATAATCTTTTCCTGTTCAATTGTTTTACCGGGTGCGGTTCTTCGGATTTAAGTTTTGCGGATTCCTTGTTCGAATTCTCAGGTCCGGGCTCTTCTCCGGAATTTTTTGTCTTTTTTATTTCAGGTGAATTTTTATCAGGTAAATCTTCCGTATTCAATATGATTTTTTCAATAATACTTTGTTGTGAACTATAAAATAATCACTCAAAATAATTTTTTTAATATCTTTTAAATAAAAATAATTTAATAATACTTAAATTACAATTTATATCAACTTTTCAGATTCAATAAACAAATACATCCGTTCATAACGTTTAAATTTTGAAATGTAGAATTAGATTCAAACGATTTGGATGGATGTGAGAGTTTAATTATCTTACAATTATTTTGTGTTTACTCTGGTGGAAAAAAATCTGTATTACCACTGAAAATAAAAATTATTTATCTTATTTTAAAAACATGACAGACCCCAATTGCATATTCTGTAAATTAGTGAAAGGAGATATCCCGTCTTATAAAATTTATGAGGATAAAGATTTCATTGCCATACTTGATCTTTTTCCGAATACAAAGGGAATGACCCTCGTTCTGACAAAAGAGCATTTTGATTCTTATGCAGCAAATTTGGAGGATGAATTTTATTCGAGATTTTTTCTCACTGCAAAAAAGATAAGCAAACAGATGGATGAGAAGCTTAATGTTAAAAGAACAGCTCTTGTAATGGAAGGAATGGGAATCAACCATGCTCACATAAAATTATATCCCCTGCATGGACTTGATTCTTCGTTTAAGGAAATTCTTTCAAAAGAAAATGTTTTTTTTAAAGAATATCAGGGATATATTACCACGCAATTGGGACCTAAAGCTTCTGATGAAGAGCTATCCCGGCTCAGAGATCTATATAAATAATATTTTAATAAACATAAATTTTTCCGCTCTGAAAATAATTTTGCAGAGACGGTCACAAATATTTTAAAAATTAAAGAAAATAATTTGAGATATAATTTTACAGAAATTGAAAAAAAGTGGCAGAGATATTGGGATGATAATAATACTTTCCGAACCCCGGAAATTAGTATATCAGTTCATGATAAACCAAAATATTACGTTCTTGATATGTTCCCGTATCCCAGCGGGGACGGCCTGCATGCAGGACATCCTGAAGGATATACCGCAACCGATATCATAGCTCGATTCAAAAGAATGAAAGGATTTAATGTAATTCATCCGATGGGATGGGATGCTTTTGGATTATCTACTGAACAGTATGCTATTAAAACAGGAATTCATCCCAGGATACGAACGGCACAATGTATTGAAAAATTTAAGGAACAGCTAAAAGCTTTCGGATTCTCCTATGACTGGGAAAGGGAAATAAATACTTCAGATGAAAAATATTTCAAGTGGACTCAATGGATCTTTTTGAAAATATTCAATTCTTACTATGATGAATTTGAAAATAAAGCAAGACCAATTTCTGAATTAAAGATCCCTGAGGGACTGAATGAAAGGGAGAAGTTTGATTTTGTTAATTCTAAAAGACTCGCTTATCTTGCAGAAGTTCCTGTGAACTGGTGTCCGGAGCTTGGAACTGTATTGTCAAATGAGGAAGTGCCTGAACAGATCGAAAAAGGATTCACTGTTATAAGAAGAAATATGAAACAATGGAATCTAAGGATCACAAAATATGCGGACAGACTTCTTATGGATCTTAGTGAGCTCAATTGGCCGAATAATATTAAAGAACTTCAGCGCAACTGGATAGGAAGAAGCGAGGGAGTTAATATAAAGTTCAAAGTTGAGAGTGATAAACTGAAAGATGAAAAGTTAATTGAAACATTTACAACCAGACCGGATACCATTTTCGGTGCATCTTATATTATACTTGCACCTGAGCATTCTCTTTTAAAAGAGATAACAACTGATGAACAATTTTCCAAAGTAAAAGAGTATGTTAGCAAAGCCGAACGAAAATCAGATCTTGAAAGAACAGAATTATCAAAAGAAAAGACTGGGGAATTCACCGGAGCATTTGCAATTAATCCTGTTAACGGAAAAAAGTTACCGGTCCTGATCTCAGATTATGTGCTGGCAAGTTACGGAACAGGAGCTATAATGGGTGTTCCCGGACACGATGATAGAGACAATGAGTTTGCCAGAAAGTTTGATCTTGAGATATCACCAGTAGTTATTCCGGATATTTATAAAAATGAAGAAGAAATAAAGAGCTTTTTTGAAAGAACGGCAAAGGGAGAAGAATGTTTTTCCGGAATGGGTACTTCAGCAAATTCGGGTTTTTTGGACGGTTTGACATCGGCTGATGCAATTAAAAAGATCAATGACTGGATCGAAGAAAATCATATAGGTAAAAGAACAGTCAGTTTTAAATTAAGAGACTGGCTTTTTTCAAGACAGAGATTCTGGGGAGAACCTTTCCCGATTATTCATTTTGAAGACGGAACATTCAGAGCGCTTGATGAAAGCGAACTGCCGCTTACTTTACCTGATGTTGATTCCTATAAGCCCAGCGGTACGGGAGAATCACCATTAGCCGGAATAAATTCATGGGTTAATATTACGGATAAAAAGACAGGCAAAAAAGCAAGACGAGAGACAAATACAATGCCCCAATGGGCAGGTTCCTGTTGGTATTATCTCAGATATTTAGATCCTAATAATGACAAAGAGTTTTGTAATAAAGACATTGAAAAATTCTGGATGCCTATCGACTTATATATCGGCGGAGCTGAACATACAGTTTTGCATCTGATCTATGCAAGATTCTGGTATAAAATTCTTTTCGATCTCGGGTATGTTTCTTACAAAGAGCCGTTTGGAAAATTGTTTAACCAGGGTATGATTCTAGGAGAAGACGGTGTGAAAATGAGTAAATCAAGAGGCAATGTAATAAATCCTGATGATGTGATCAGGGAATTTGGTGCTGATTCAATGAGATTGTTTGAAATGTTCATGGGTCCGCTTGAAGCGACAAAACCATGGAGCACAAAAGGAATAGAAGGACTTAACAGATTTTTAAACAGAGTATGGCGACTTATAATAGATGAAAATACGGGTGAAATTAAAATTAATATTATTAATGACAGACCTGATGAAAAACAGAATAAGCTGATGCATAAAACTATAAAAGAAGTGACAGAAGACATAGACGAGCTTGACCTGAAATTTAACACAGCTATTTCTTACCTTATGATATATGTTAATGAACTTTATAAGCTTGAAAAAATAAGTAAGGTTTGTATAAATAATTTAATATTGTTGCTTTCTCCTTTTGCACCTCATATAGCTGAAGAATTATGGCAGAGACTCGGAAATACAGACAGCATTGCTTTTGCCCAATGGCCAAATTATGAAGAAAAGTTTGTAAAAGAAGATTTTGTAACTGTAATATTTCAGGTAAACGGAAAGATGAGGGCAAAAAAAGAAGTCAAGTTTGACAGCGATGAACATGTGCTAGAAGATGAAGCATTGTATAATGAGAATGTAAAAAAATTCATTCTCGGAAAACAAATAGTAAAAATAATAACAGTTAAAAACAAAATGGTGAATATTGTTGTAAAATAAATTTTATTATAGTGTCGGATATTAAAAAACATTTTTTCTTTTTTATAAAAAATTTAAGTGCATAAAAATAGCTATTGACATAAAATAATAATTAATGCAATATTGCATTAACTTTAAAAGACGACAATATTGCAATCCAAAGAATTAATAAATAAACTTCAGGAAATTGGATTTAAGGAATATGAATCTAAAATTTTTCTGGTTCTTTTGAAAGGATCTGCTTTAAGCGCTTCAGAGATTGCAGATAAAGCAAACATAAGGAGAACTTCCGTTTATGAGATTTTAAAATCTTTTGCTGCCAGAGGATTTTGCAATGAAATAGAAACCAACACGATTTTAAAATATGAGATGATCGATCCGAGAGTCATTTCCGATAAGTTAGAGAAGGAAATAAAACAAAACAATCAGTCACAGATAGAAAATTTAAAAGCAACTTTTAATGAATTTGAATTATTACATAAATCAGAAGTTTCAAACGGCAGCACTAATGTTAATATTGAACTAATAAGAGGATTTAATAAGCACAGACAGGAGAAATTCATTGAATTGTTCAACAATGCTCAAAAGGAAATACTATTTATGATCAGACTTGAAGGTTATGTTTCAGAAGAGCTGGATTCAGGCGCAATGGAATTTTTCAAAAGAGGTGGAGTTATAAAATCCATATATGAAGCAAGTTTGAATTTTAAAATAATAAAGGAAAACACCAGGCAAAACGCAAAGCTTGATGATCTTCTGAGAATCTGCAGAAGGTTTGAAAAATCCGGGGAGCAGGTCAGGATTTCAAGATTTGAATTGCCTAATATGACAATATTTGATAGAAAAATTGTATTTACTAATATTCAGGATAAATTGGTTCCCAGACATAATAACGCTGATATAATTATAAAAAACGAAGCATATGCAAACCGAATGATAGATCTTTTTCAATTTTACTGGAGTAAATCAAATTCAATAGAAGAAATGAAAAAGTCAGAACTCAATGAATTAAACAAAGATTCTGTAAAAAAAGCATCTCAGAAATTAACTGTAGTAAAGAATTAATAATCAAAACATTTTTATCTGGAGGGGAAAAAAATGAAAAAATTTAATTTCAAAAAATTGTCGGTATTTGTTTTAATTTTTTTAATGAGTGCAGTATTTCTGCATTACTCAGATGTAACTTATGCCGGAGACAAAAAAAGCAGTGTAATATCAGGAAAGGTAGTTTATTCTGACAATAACATCCCTGTAAATGGTGGTTCTGTTAAAGTTACAAGAGTTAATGGAGCAAGCGGGATTGAAACTGTAATTGAAAATGCAGTTATAAACTCAAACGGTCAGTTTAAGTTAACTAACATTATTCCCGGAAATACGGACGATATAAAGATAATGTGCTATCCGAATGATTATGAAGATAATATACAGTTTGAGCCGGTTGCAGTTAATTTTAATTCGGCCAGAACAAATTCCGGAAATGAATTTAGTATTATAATTAAGGTTGAAAGATCTGTTAAGAAAAATCCTAAAGGATTTAAATAAACCGAAACTAATTCTGATATTTTGGTTTAATTAAAAGGATATTTACTATTTAAACAGGTTTGACAGAAATAATAGGAAAAAATTTGTAAAAGTATAAAAATAACGTCCTTGAAAACAAGTTAGATTTAATGAGGGTTGGGTCTTTCTTGCGATATCCCCTCTCTGGGAAAGGAGGGGATTCAGGGATGTTTCAAACGATATAAATTAACAATTATTATTTTAAAAAGCTATAAGAATTTTTTTATAAATAAACTGAATTTGGTAAATTAAAATTTAATTTTTCGGAAATCTCCTCTCGATAAAAAAAGCATTCCGGCAATAACGGGGTGCTTTTTTAATAATAATAATTGAATATATAAAAATGATAATTTTCATTAGTTTATATAAATTCAAATTTACTGATGTTACACAATAAACATTTCTCTTTATCCGAAGCTCAAGCCATTCTTCCTGAAACAATAGTAACATTATCGAATATCTCCAGCTTAAAAAAGAAGCTTGATGACAGCGGTTACAATATATACAGGCATCAGTATTTTGGCGGAATGGGTCCAAATGGAACAGGTAAATTTCCTGAAAAACTCGAAGAACTTATAAAACTTTTACACAGCTTATCTGAAAAAGGAATATTTATAAAAAACATTGATGAAGGTCTGATTGATTTTCCTCATATAAGAGAAAATGGAGAAGAGGTTTATTTGTGTTATTTAATGGGTGAAGATGATATTGAATACTGGCACAGTATTAACGGCGGATTTGCCGGAAGAAGAAGCATTGAGTACCTTTAGAAAATTTACACAAAAAATAATTTTTTCATAATTATTATCAAATTGAAAAATGAATGTTCTTAATAAAGTTTTAGTACCGACAATTTCAGTATTGCCAAAAGGAGTAGTTAAATTATTTGCCAATAAATATATAGCCGGCGACAAACTCTCTGATGCAGTTAATACAGTAAAGAATCTGAATCAAAAAAAACTTATGGCAACCATTGATGTGTTAGGTGAATCGATAACAGAAAGAAGTGAAGCTGTCAAATCCAAGGACGAAAATATTAAAGTTCTAAGTGCAATTCACACTAATAATCTTGACTGCAATCTTTCAATAAAACTTACTATGCTCGGTTTAAATATAGACAGTGAATTCTGCAGGGATCAGGTTTTTGAAATCCTTGAAAAAGCAAAAAGTTTAAAAAGATTTGTTAGGATAGACATGGAAGACTCTTCGGTCACAGAGTCCACTATTCAGATCTTTGAGGAATCTAAAAAAAGATTTGACAATGTCGGCATTGTAATTCAGGCATATTTACGCAGAAGCGAAGAGGATATATTACGCCTAACTGAAATCGGGGCGAATTTCAGGATCTGCAAAGGTATTTATATAGAGCCCGAAGAGATTGCTTTTAAAAATGGTGATGAGATAAGAGAAAATTTTCTGAAAATTTTAAAGCTGGCTCTAGAGAATAAATCATATGTAGGAATTGCAACACACGATGAATATCTGATCAGGGAATCCGTAAAAATGGTAAAGGAAATGAAACTACGGAAAGATGAATATGAATTTCAGATGCTGCTCGGAGTAAAGGAAAACATAAGAGAAGAAGCAG
Organism: uncultured Ignavibacteriaceae bacterium; assembly: GCA_964561045.1. Taxonomy (GTDB): domain Bacteria; phylum Bacteroidota; class Ignavibacteria; order Tepidaquicellales; family Tepidaquicellaceae; genus JAGPCH01. Next base: position 9,623 of record CAZLOL010000046.1, read on the forward strand.
TTGAGAAAGGTCACCGGATGAGGATTTACGTTCCATTTGGTCAAAGATGGTATGAATATTCTATAAGACGTTTCAAAGAAAATCCGAATCTAGCAGGACAGGTATTGAAAAGTATTTTTACCGGGAATTAGCTCTTAATTATTCTTTCGCATTTACCTCAAACCAGACACTTGTTGTTTCAGGGAAAATACCATACATAAGTTCTTTCATTGCAATTGCATATTCCCTGATCTCCCATTGTGCAGTAACTTCATCACGCAGTTCTATGAAATTCATTATAGCCTGAAAAGAAGCAGTCCAGTAAACTTCTGTGTATTGATTTAAAGGAAGCATCATTCTAGCCTGTTCCTTTGCAACTCCAAGGTCCAGCAGTTTCTGATATGAATTCAGAATTTCATTCATGGCATAATTAAATACGTCATCAGCAGATTTCTGATCTTCAATACTTCCTTCAGATGCCTGCTTATTATTTTCAGATTGCTTTCGCCAGTTAGCGGGAATATAGAAATCACTTACCGGTACATATCTTCCGCTGATCTCATTCCACGCATGGTCTTTAGCAGATGAAGATGATGATGTTTCAATTCCCACAACGTGTTTATACCATTGTCTCATCACAAATTCCGGCGCTTTAACATGGAACTGAACCATCATATGACGAAACGGTGACCAGTGCTTATTCTTTGCAAGAAACTTTACAAGCTTACGGTCGCTGCTGTCAAACACATCTTTTCTTTTTCCGAAAGAAACACGTGCTGAATTAACAACGGTGAGATCAGAGCCAAGCTTATCAATGACTTCGATGAATCCTTTATCGAGAACTTCTTTTTTCAATTGATTTTATTTTGAATTGGTATGTAATATACTAAATTAAATCTGAAGATTGGATTTCAAAAAAACAGAGAATTTAATATTCTTTGTAATTTCAATTTAAGATGAATATTAATAACTTGTCAACAATGAAAAATATTCCGAACGGATTTTATATCGGCATCGACTCGGGAGGAACTAAATGTGAACTTCTGATAGCTGATACTGAGAACAAAATTTTATATTCCAAATTATTAAAAGGTGTTCATTATTCAATTGCAGGAAATAATATTTATTCAAAAAGTATTTCAGAATATATTCTGAGTTCAACAAAAGCTGCAAAATTAAATTTTAAGAATTGTCTGGCAATTGGGATTGGTACAGCAGGCGCCAGAGAAGAAAAGGACAGATCAGGCTTAAAACATTCATTAGAAAAAAATTTAAAACATAAAAATATTCTTGTTACTACAGATGCTATGACTGCATTATACGGTGCATTTGAAGGCAGGGATGGGATTATTCTTATAAGCGGAACCGGTTCTGTTTTGTATGGCTATGCCAGAAGAAAGATCATACGTGTTGGAGGATGGGGAAGAATAATAGGAGATGAAGGCAGCGGATACTGGATCGGCAAAAGAGCTTTGAATCTTGTAATGAAAGAATATGACAGCAGAATAAATAAAAAAAGTTTGCTTTCGGAAAAGCTGTTTGAAATTTACGGAATTAACAATAAAACAGTTAATGAGAAAATATTTCATAATAACTTTGAAATACAACGACTTGCAACTTTAGTTATTGATTCAGCCGGGAATAAATGCGGAATAAGTTTACAGATTGTAAATGAAGCTGTTTCATTTTTAATGAATCATATTACGACATTCCTGAAAGTTGCAGGCAGAAAAAGGAAAACCGAGATAGCTTTCATAGGAAGCATTATAGAGCACAAAAATTTACTTTCGGACAGATTAAGGAAAGAAATAAAAAAATTAAACCTCCTTGAGGTTGTAGATAAAAAGCATTCTTCTTCTTTCGGAGCCATATTACTGGCAAAGGAAAAAAACTTTATTTCTAAAAGAAAAATAATTTGAAAAAAACCGATCTTATACTCATATTGGATTTCGGTTCTCAGTATACGCAGTTAATTTCCAGAAAAACGCGAGAACTGAAAGTTTATTCCGAGATCCATCCTTATAATATTAATATTAAAAAAATATTTAAGGAGAAAGGCATTAATTATAATATTAAAGGAGTGATACTCTCAGGCGGACCTTCCAGCGTATTATCGAAGACTTCTCCCAAGATATCTAAAGCCGACCTGGATTTTCTCATAAAAAACAAAATCCCGGTGCTTGGAATTTGTTATGGACTTCAGCTTCTTTGTCATCTTTTCAAAGGAAAGCTGCATAATTCAATGCAGAGAGAATACGGATTAACTAAGATATACATATTCAAAGATTCCGAATTATTCAGAGGAGTAGGAAACAATCTTAATGTATGGATGAGTCATGGTGATTCTTTAGAAACTTTACCTGAAAAATTCAGCTCAAGTTCAAAAAGTCTGGGAGGAGTGATCTGCAGCATAGAAAACGAGAGGCTGAATATATACGGGCTTCAGTTTCATCCGGAAGTTCATCATACGGAATCCGGAAGAAGTATAATGTATAACTTTCTGTTCGGGATATGCAAGGTAAAGAATTTATTCGAGCCGGAATCTTTCATCGAATCAAAGACAGAAGAGATAAGAAAGCTTGCCGGGAAAAATATTGTAATATGCGCATTGAGCGGCGGTGTGGATTCATCTGTTGCTGCAATACTTGTTCATAAGGCTATAGGTGATAATCTGATTTGCATTCACATAGACAACGGACTAATGCGGAAGAATGAAAGCAGAAAGGTAATAGAACTGTTCGGGAAATATCATAAAATAAATTTAAGATTCGTAAATGCTTCTGAGCTTTTTCTTAAAAGACTGGAGAAAGTATTTGATCCGGAGAAAAAAAGAAAAATAATCGGAAAGACCTTTATAGATGTTTTTGAAAAGGAAGCAAAGAAAATAAAAGGAGTGAAATTCCTTGTTCAGGGGACTCTCTATCCGGATGTAATAGAATCAGTTTCAAGCAGCGGACCATCTGCAACGATAAAATCCCATCATAATGTCGGCGGCTTACCTGAAAAAATGAAATTAAAACTTATAGAGCCTTTCAGGGAATTGTTTAAAGATGAAGTCAGAGAGATAGGTGAAAAACTTGGTTTATCGAAGGATCTGATATACAGGCATCCATTTCCGGGACCGGGTCTGGCAATAAGAGTGCTAAGTGATGTGACGAAAGAAAAACTAGATATGCTGAAAGAAGTTGATGATATTTTTATTGACGAGTTAAAAAAGAATAATTTATATGAAAAGATCTGGCAGGCATTTTCAGTGTTGCTTCCGGTTCAGACAGTTGGTGTAATGGGCGATGAAAGAAGCTACGAGAATGTAATAGCATTAAGAGCAGTGAATTCGACAGACGGAATGACAGCGGATTTTTACAATTTTGAAAAGAGTTTTTTGTCTAATGTTTCTAACCGGATCATAAACAATGTCAAAGGAGTCAACAGAGTGGTCTATGATATAAGCTCCAAGCCTCCTGCAACTATAGAGTGGGAGTGATTTTAATTACAAATTAGGAGTTACGAAATACAAATTACTAATTTTGAATTACGAATTACGATTTACAAATTACGAGTTACCAGTTATCAGTTTCGGAGTACGAGGTATATTATTTCTAAATTTTAAAATATAAATGAAGCATACAGCAAAATCACTTTTTATAATTGCAATAATTTTTCTTACGGATATCGGGTACATATATTCACAGATGAAGATCGGGGTGGCTTTGCCGATGATGATGAGTTCACAGAATGAAGATGACAAGATACTCGCACAGCAGATGCTGAGCGGAATAAATAAAGCACTCCAGGAATATAACGATGCTAATCCTACCAAGAAAATTGAAATTATAACAGAAGATACTAAGAGAGATCAGGCGGAGGTACTTAAGATATTCGATAAGTTAGGCAGTGATGATAAAGTCACAGCGATACTTGGACCGGTATTCAGCAGTGAACTGGTAAACAATGCCGGTGCTGCGTTGTTTCATAAGATACCTATAGTTACTCCGACTTCAACGCAGAGTTTTCTTGCAGAAAAGAACCCGTATTTATTTCAGCTGAATCCAACTTATGACATACGGGGCAGGATCATGGCTGATTTTGCCTGTAAGGAACTTCAAATGAAAAACTTTGCTATTTTTTCAGAAGAGGCATACGGGAATAATTTTGCACAGTCTTTTACAGATCAGGCAATCAAGGATGGCGGGAATATAATTGCCATAAAATATTATTCAAATGACAAGACAGATCTGACAGAAGAACTGGAAGAGCTCAGAAACATGATATTCGAGAAAGACAGATTCATAGATTTTGGAAAACTGAATGCAGATCAGACAGATAAGCTACGCAAAGCAAAATTCAGATTTTCAAATATTGATTCATTATCGGATAAGAAACTGATTGTAAGCATTTATAAATTATTCGGGAAGAATGCCGATAAGACAGCAGATTCAATCGGAATTTCTTCATCAGTTTTCATGGCAACAGATTTTTCTAATAAATATATTCCCGGCTATGTGGATGCGGTATATATTCCAATATCAAATGCATATGAGATTTCAAAGGTATTACCCCAGTTTTATATGGCAGGACTGGATATTCCCGTGCTCGGATCAAGCGACTGGAATAATTCAGTTGTATTGAATGAAAACAAAGCATATATAGGGCAGCTTTATTTTGATTCTGATTTTTATATTAAGGATAAATCCAGTGAAGATTTTTCAAAGAGTGATCCGGAACTTAAGAATTATTATTTCGGATATGATGCAATGAAACTGATACTTGATATGATTTCGGCAGGAAACACGACAAGAGCTTCACTGAATGACGCACTTGAAAAAGTAACTGATTATCAAGCCATTCACTGTAATTATACCATTAAGGAAAGAACAAATCATCAGATGTCAATCATGACATACAGGAACGGGAGCATTGAGAAGTTAAAGGATTATGTTTATTAAGTCTTATATGCATTGTTTCAAGCAGAATATTAGATGCTTTGATTGTTATAATATATTTATTTATTTTTCAAACATTAAATATAAATAAATATGATTTTATTTTTTAAATACAAAAAAATAATGTATTTTAGGGAGGTTTTAAAATAAATGATTAAAGGAATATCAAAGAGTAAACTCTTTTGGGCTGCAATTCCATCTCTGTTTGTTCTTATAATATCAATTTGGTTTGACTCATTATATCAAAGAGTATTAAACAATGTGATCGGAGACAATAAGCTACAATTAAACAATGGAGTAGAGGTTTTCAATCTCTGGTTTTATCCCATCATAGTTTATTTAATATTCGTTCTTTGTTTAATTTGGCTGATTAGAATAATAAACAATAGCATAAATGAAAGCAGAGCCACTGAAACAGAGATAGTAAAAACCATTGAAAAATGGAGCGGAACAGTTGATTCTATTGGAACTGCATTACCATTGATAGGTGCGGCAGTTATACTATTTACTGTAGGACTTGGGAAAGAAAACCAGAAATTATTTTTTGAATTTGCCATTCCATTTGAAATAAAATCACTTTTTATACTTGCAATTGCGAAATTATTTGAATCTGTATTTGATGAATTTGAAATTCAGGTTCAGAAGATTTATGACGGCATTAATGGTAGAGAAACTTCTAAGATTCCTCAGGATATAAAAATCGAGTTTGTAAATTTTGATCAGCAGACTCTGAATGATGTCAATAATACAATAACCGCATGGAATGAAACTGTCAGGGATATGAAGGACCCGGTGTTCGAAAGTAATCTGCAAAAGATATTAAAAATCACAGGAAAATCATGAAAAAATTAACATATTTTAAATTATTATTATGCTAAGCAGAAAAAAACGTGACGCTAAATTTCTTATATTTCAGTCATTATACATAATCGCGATCTCAATTTTATTTTACAAAGGGACCGATCTTTCACTGGTAGCAGTGAAAGATGCTACAGACAGCACCAATGCTTATTTAAGTGCAACTGAAACAAAGATTGATACTTCTTTATTAAATGAATTGAGTAAGAATAATGCTTATGTAAACATTGAAAAAGACAGTATTATTGACAAAAATATTCTCGCGCAGATTACAAACAAAGCAAATGAGAACAACAAAGTTCCGATAATACCTAAGCCAAATATTCCTTTACCGAATCCGCCGAAAGAAAGTGAAAAAGATCCTGAAAAGAAACAGGAGAAAGAAAAGAAAGATCCAAAACCTCTTCCAACTGATAATGTTACAGAATATTCAACTCAGTCATTTCCTAATCCCAGTACTGAAAAAAAACTTCTTGTCTATCAGAATGGATCTCTTATCGGGGTAGTAGACCCCGGTAAAACTAAAAAACTCAGGATAAGAGGAACCGGAAATATAACTTACGGATACAGTGATTAATTGCATAACAAATTTATTATTATGGAACCGAAAAATTCCTTATCAAATAGTAAGTATGATATCAAACTATACTGAAAGAACGGTAGCAATTCTTTTTTTTATTCTTTTCATTTCAGCAATTCCGGGTATTTCTTTTTCAGAAGAATTTAATCATTTTAAAACAGATTCTTTGTTAAAAAGCCACGGTGATTCAAGTAATGTTACGGAAGAGAATTTGTATTTTAAAACATTCAGGATACTAACAAATATTAATGAAGAGCCTGATTATATCAAGGAAAAATTATATAACCTTCAATATGAGTTAGGTATTGAAAAAGGAAAAGAGCTGGAGTTTCTTGAATTATATATCGATAAAACTCCTGAGGATAGCAGAAAATGGAATGTATTAATAAATGACACTTCTCTGATATTTTCACCATCAATATCATGGGTTAACTTATCCGAAGAATCGAGGCAACTGTTAGATAACTGGACAGGAAGAAATGATAAAACCATATTAACGCCAGATAATGTAGATTCAATAGTTACAAAGAAAAATGAAATGTTCAGGGTGATTACAGCCCCCATAGGAAATATGGGAGAAAATTCCAAGTTAAGTATGATTCAAAAAGATTTTTCTTATGAAATAATAATCGTCGATGATTATCCGGAGCAAGTGGAGATCGAACCAAAGCCAGGACTGGTAATTAAAAGAATAGATGCTAATAGATTCAGAATTAAGCTGTCAAGGTTTAACCGTGCTGATTTTGAAAGATGGGCTGAAAACAGGGATGATGACCCTTATGTATATACGACGAACATTACATTGTATGATAAAATTTCTAATCAGAGGAGTAAACCAATCAATCTTAGGTTTACATTTGGCGAATATTAAATATTTAAAATACAACATATTTTGATGAAAGATAAAACAAGAATATTATATTTTAAAATAATAATCCCGGTCATATTTATTTTCATATTATGTTCATGCTCGGGATCGGACAGAACAAACTATGATTATCAGCTTGCATGGTCGAGTTTTAAAATAGTGAATATTAATGTCAGGGAAGATTACAAGGTTCAGAATGTTCTGCTTGAGCTTAATATTACACCAATGCCGGAATATATAGACATAGAGGTAAAAGCTGGTTTTGAAAATGAAAATCAGATAAGATTAGACAATACTTCAAAGCTTTACAGCTGGTCACAGTTATCATCAGCCAGTCAGAACTATTTAAGAGGTTACAAAGGAAGCAATAAAATTAAAACCTACTGATTGAAAATTTAATACAATAATTATTAAACGAATTTTATATGTTAAAAAAAACCAGATACCTGCTGATATATCTAACAACTTTCATAATATTTACCGGTATATCCGATAAACTGTATTCGCAGGAACAGGATAATCTAATAATTGTCGGTTATACCTATCCGAGAATAAAAGTAACCGGAGATGCAAGAGTTCAGGAATTCCTTCTTCCATTCGGCGATATAGATCTTGATATAATTCGTAGGAGTGATAACAGGCCAATGGACAAAGCATCTTATAATGTAAGAGCCGACAGTCTCAGGAACATTAATCCAAATTATACATCTGACAGAATTGACAGTATACTGAGTGTATCAAGATACATTAGTGATATAACGCTTTATGAAGACGGAAGAAGTCCAAAAGCATATACAATAGGAGCGGATAAAATGACAAGATATGACTATACTGAAGATGCATTATCAAATTATATCTTTAACGGAAGATTCAACAGACTTCCGATTTATGATGAAAGCAACAGAACTAATTACGGTACGGTTTTTACAAAAGGTGTAAAGGATGTAGGTGATGCATTCAAAAAGAAAGGTTCTATCAGCCCTGCATCTATATATGATGTCTTCCCTACCAATAATTTTGTGAATCCTTATTTGTCAGCATTTGGTTGGGAGCCGCTTGGAATTCCTCTAAAATATTCAGCAGGACTCGGACTTACATTTCAGTTCGGTACACCTTATTCTGGTCCAATGGAAACAGATTATATTTCAACATCTTTTAGAGTGTTCAATCTATCTGCAGCAGTCTCATCAAGATTAAAGGAAACTGTTCTGAAATATTCTAGTAATGACACAGCAGCTGTAACACCGGCCAACCTTCTGGCAAATTACAACAATATTTTTTCACCAAACATCGGAATAGAGTTTGGCATATCAGTTCCTTTTGGTAATTTTTTTGACATAAGTTATTTCACCACAATTGACAGCGGTGATGTGGATCCGCCGGTAAAAGTTTTAAATACCGAGACCGGAGAGCTTATGCCGAATAATGTAATAAGAGGAGAATACACGAATTTTGAATTAAGATATCCTTTTCAGATACTGCAGTCATCCCGAGCCAAGGCATATTTTTCAAAAAGATTCGGAGAACTACATTTTGGAGTATCCGCTACTCATATGGTAATCGGATCCTCTTCATTTGACATGAGAATGGACTACTTATTCAGTTCAAAAGTGAGGAACAATCAGTTTCTTTTTGAATATCTAATATCCAATATCGGTGAAGGATTTGCAAAGAATGCTTTTGCTATCGGACCTTCAATCAGACTCGGAACTACGAACAGAAATAAGTTCGGTTTTCTTGTGATTCTGATCAATATGAGAATTAAAGTAGGTGATTTCTTTAGTGTAAGATAGTTTAATGAGTTTCCCCAACTGTCTACTTTTTTAGACACTTTTTCAAATATTATGTTTAAAGACAAAATATTAAAAAAAAGTGTCTATTTTTTTAGAATATGACTTGACAAAATATATTATATAGTATATTTTTGATTTACTTTAATTAACCCTATTTATAAAAATGCCAATCAAAAATCAGGAGGTTTTCAAAATGGCAAAAATGAAGAACTTGTTTTTCATTTTACTAACCGTTGTAGCTTTGACAGGATCAACATTCTTAGTCGGTTGCGGTGGAGTAAGTGATGAACAAATGCAACAATTAAATGACTTGAAAGCAGAAGTCGATGCACTTCAATCACAGGTCAACGCAAAGAATGACGAAAAGTCAGGATTGCAAAAGCAAATTGCTGATCAAGAAGCAAAACTTAAAGAATGGCAAGGAATTGCTGAAGGCATAAGAAAAAATTGCCCGTAATATCTTGTAAACTTTTTAAAACAATTTTATTAAACTTAAAAAAATCAAAAGGAGATTTTTAAAATGAAATTTCATAAATTATTAGTATTTATGATGGTTTTCTCCTTGGCAGTATTTGCAAATTCATCAGTATACTCACAAGACGATGATGACGATGATGATGACATGTAAGCACAAGAGGAAATGGATGAAGAT